>JAUYLM010000065.1 GCA_030698965.1 bacterium | reverse complement strand
CGTGCCGCCTTCCTACTGTTTCTTTATTTTTTCCGTCATGCCCTTTGTGGTGCTCGGACGATGCGGAAGCACGTAAGTTTGGGGCGAGCTGTTTACGCACGGCCTCGCGGGGATTAAATTGGTATGGTCATTTTAATTTATGTAAAAAATGTTAAAATATAATTACTTTTATGGAAGAAAATAATAAAATAATCATATATAACACTGAAGATGGGCAAACTAAAATAGATGTCCGTCGTGAGAATGATACTGTCTGGCTGACCCAGGATCAGATGGCAGAGCTTTTTGATAAGTCAAAATCTACTATAAATGAGCATATTCAGAATATTTACACTGAAAATGAGCTTATTTTAGAACAAACTATGAGAAAATTCGGAAATTCCGAATTTTCTACCAACATCACCAAACCGACTAATTATTACAACCTTGATGTCATTATTTCCGTAGGCTACCGAGTAAACTCATTCAGAGGTACTCAATTCCGTATTTGGGCAACTCAAAGATTGAAAGAATATATTGTGAAAGGTTTCGCTATGGATGATGAGCGTTTAGCAGAAGGCAAAGTAGCTAAAGGATATTTTGAGGAATTTGAGGAACGGATCAGGAAAATCCGAACTTCAGAAAAGAATTTCTATCAAAAAGTTAGGGATGTCTTTGCTACGAGCTGATACTCAGAACAGGTGGAGTTTATGCCAAGCTCTGGACTCTACAAGCGGGAGGGTTTGCCAATAAGAATATCGAGGAGCTTCTGGAGGGCTAAGCCATCCAGGCAGCGAGTATAGCCCCGGAAATGGCAAAAGTGACAAGGCCTGCCCCTGTTCCTATGAAAACTAATTTAGTTTCTCTGCCTTCTGATATCAGTGACACCATATCTCTGGGGAAAATGAAGCCTAGCCAGGCGAAAAATCCCAAAAGGGCGCCATCCATCCAGCCATAAGCGCCAGTTTGGAGTATAAAAAATGAAAGGGCGACCAGGGAAATGACAATAACTATAAATTGTCCAACGCCGTGCTTCCAGCTACGCGGCTTTGCTAATATAGATCCGACAATCATCGCCACTACAGCCACGGCTAATATCTGCAAGATGTAGTCATTTGTCATATTTATAAATTTATCATTAATAATGTGGTACGATATTATTATGACGGATAACTATTGAATAGCTTTCATGGTTAAATATTTTGTTTTAATTCTACTCATCCTGTTGCTGGTTGCCGGAACTCGGTCATCTCCCGTTATAAAGTTGGAGGATCGAGAAGTTTCTCTCATTATCGCTGATACGGATTTGGAGCGAGTAAGAGGTCTTGGCGGCAGGAGATCTCTTCCGGAAAACACGGCCATGCTTTTTGTTTTCGACACTCTAGGGCCACATGGAATTTGGATGAAAGGCATGGAATTTCCTATCGACATTCTGTGGATTGATGGTGAAAAGAAAATTACTCATATTGAGAAGAATATTTCCCCGGACACATACCCGAAAGTTTTCTCTGCGGAGGAGGAAAGTCTCTATATTCTTGAGGCAAATGCTGGCTTTTCTGACAAAAATAATCTGATGCCAGGGGATAAATTGAATTTTCTCTTGTCTAAGTAATTTTTTGTTGCTTAATGGTTTTTCATCGTGGTTATCCACTTTTTTATTGATGGTCAAAAGAGTAGAATAACTATTACTTTAAAAGAGTTATTTTATTTAATTCATGCCCATATTCATCACGAAGGCTGATGGCACAAGAGAGCCGCACAATGCCGACAGAGTCAACCGTTCCATTGAGAGAGCATGCGTCGGTCTTACAGACCCGATTTCAAAAGTCACGCAGATTGCGACAGAGACGAACCTTACTCTCTACGACGGCATCAATACGGACGAAATGGACAAGGCAACAATAAATGCAGCGGTCCAGAACATAAAAGAGGATATAGAGTTTGACAAGGTCGCAACTCGACTTCTGCTGAAGACGATTTACCGCCACGTTATAGGCGATTATGACAAAGACAACTCTGAAGACCTGAAGAAGAAGCATAGAGATGGATTTATTTCATATATAGAAGAGGGTATAAAGGCCAATAGGCTTCATCCGGATATGAAATCCAAGTTTGACCTGAATGTCTTGGCGGATACCCTGTTTATTGAAAGGGATGAATTATTTCAGTACGCAGGACTCGATGGGCTTATAAATAGATACATGATAAAAGACCTCGACCAGAATTCTGTAGAGACTCCCCAATACTTTTTCATGCGAATAGCAATGGGACTTTCGTATAATGAAGAGAACTCCACGGAAGCTGCGAAGAAATTCTATGTAAAAATGTCGAGGCACGAGTATATTCCCGGAGGTTCGACGAATCTTGCGGCCGGAACCACAAAGCCGTCGCTATCGAACTGCTTTCTTTTGGAAATACATGACGATATGAGGCATATTGCCAAGACAGTGTCTGATGTCATGATGCTATCCAAAGATTCCGGAGGAATCGGACTCTCTATTACCAAGCTTCGTGCGACAGGCTCTCCTCTTCACTCCAATTTCGGGGGGACGTCTTCCGGACCGACCCCCTTTGCCAAGATTGTGGACGTTGCTATTCGTGCCATTATGCGAGGAGGTAAGAAAAAAGGCGCCCTATGCTTCTATATGGAGAATTGGCATATAGATTTTCAGGAGTTTATCGATTGGAAAAACAATTCCGGAGATGATCATCTGCGCATGAGAACCGCCAATACAGCCGTATATCTTTCTGACGAATTCATGAAAAGAGCGAAAGCTGGCCAGGATTGGTACATGTTTGATCCGGCTGAGACTAGAGATTTAAATGAGCTTTATGGTCAGGAATTCAGCAAGCGCTATGAATATTACATAGACAAAGCTGAAAAAGGGGAGCTAAGGACTTTCAAAAAAATCCCGGCATCCGAACAGTTCAGGCAAATACTGGTTTCGCTTCAGACCACTTCTCATCCATGGCTTGTCTGGAAAGACGCTATAAATCTCCGTGCATTGAATAACAATACCGGCACAATACACATGTCAAACCTCTGCACAGAAATCTGCCTTCCTCAGGACAAGGATAATATAGCGGTCTGCAATCTCGCATCTCTTAACTTGGCCGCGCACGTCAATAACAAAGAGGTTAATTGGAGCAGGCTCGAAGAAAGTATCCGTCGGGCAGTTCGTCATCTGGACAATCTCATTGATATCAATATTCTTTCAATTCCGGAAGCCAATAAATCAGACAAGGAGAATCGGGCAGTCGGGCTAGGGGTCATGGGGTTTGCCGATACGATCGAAAAGCTTGGCATGGCATATGACAGTGAGCATGCTTGGGATTTTGCCGACAGGATTTTCGAATTTGTCAGCTATATGGCGATAGATGAAAGTGCGAATCTTGCCCAAGAAAGGGGGGCATATAAGAATTTTGAAGGATCAGAATGGTCAAAGGGTAAAGTTCCGATTGATTCCATGTCCAAGCTTGACGCGGAGCGAGGGGTGCCTATTTCCGTGAGCAGGGAAAGCAGGCATCGAGGCCTAAACTGGAATCTTCTCCGTGATAAAGTCAAAAAAGGAATGAGGAACGCCACCCTCATGGCTGTGGCTCCAAACGCGAACATCGGAATAATCGCCGGCACCACTCCCGGCATTGACGCACGCTTCGCCCAGGTTTTTTCTAGAAATAAAATTTCTGGCAAGTATCTTGATCTCAACCACAACCTTGTGAAGGATTTAAAAAATATGGGACTCTGGGAAAAGGTGAGGGAAGATATCATAGAATATCAAGGAGATATTTCCGGTATTGAAAGCATCCCTCAGTATATTAAAGATATCTACAAAACTTCTTTTACAACATCTCCGTTTGCTTACATAGAGGTTGCGGCCAGAGCGCAGAAGTGGGTTGACCAGGCCCTTTCAAGGAATATGTACCTTGAAACAAGAGATATCGATGAGACAATGAACATATACATGACAGCATGGGAAAAGGGGTTGAAGTCAACATATTATCTACACATGAAGCCTCGCCATACTGCCGAGCAGAGCACGGTCAAGGTGAATAAGGCTGAGAAAATCGGTAAGAAAGGATTTGGCGCCGTAGCAAGGGCAATGGCGGAGGAAAAAATCGTGCCGGAACCAGAAATAAGTACCGTCTCGATTTTTACTCCTACTCAGGCCCCAGCCGCCGTTCCAAAGCTGCCTGAGACTCCAAAGGTTCCCAATATACCAGGTAAATTTACAGACTTATCGTCACTTAACATTTCTCCTAAAAAAGAAGCTGTCAAATTGGGATCTGCGGTCTCAAAGTCTTCTCCAAAAGTCTGCCCGATCGATCCAGCGGAACGCGCTCAGTGCGACAGCTGTCAGTAGACCGACGAATTTATCAATTACAGAATAACCAAATACCAAAATGCTCATAGGAAAACCCGCACCAGAAGATACAAGCCTGCACCCGATAAAATATCAATGGGCTTATGATTTATACAATCAGGCAGTCAGGAATACATGGTTTCCGCACGAGATCGCTTTGAAGGAGGATCTTGATGACTGGAAGAAGATGACCGATGACGAACGCCATGCCGTGGAGTTCCTAATGGCCTTTTTCAATCCTGCTGAACTCATAGTCAATCGATCCATCGCTCTAGGAATATACCCGTACCTCAAATCACCAGAATGCCATCTTTATCTGGCCAAGCAGATGTGGGAAGAGGCGAATCACTGCATAGGCTTCGAATACGTCCTGGAAACTTTTCCTTTCGACAGGGAAAATGTCTACAAACACCACCTGAATGTCCCTTCCATGAAGGCAAAGGAGGATTATATAAACAAGTATATGAGGAGGATGACGGAGACATCCCTGGATGTCAGCACCACGGAAGGGAAGAAAGACTTCATACGCAATCTCGTGGCCACAAACATCGTGATGGAAGGCATCTGGTTCTACTCAGGCTTCATGGTTGCCCTGTCATTCCGCCAGAGGAAACAGCTTCGAAACTTCGGTTCAATGATAAACTGGGTTCTTCGTGATGAAAGCCTTCACTTGAAATTCGGAATAAATCTTATCCATAATATTCTCGAAGAAAATACGGACTTGCTCACGGAAAATTTCGCCAACGACATAAGAAATATAATTATTGAGGGAGTAGAAAGGGAAGTTGATTACAATAGAGATTTATTTCCAAATGGAATCCTCGGACTTAATGCTGACTATGTCAATCAGTACGTAAAATACGTGACTGACCGGCGACTGGAAGAGCTCGGTTTCCCCGCTCACTATAAGGTCACTAATCCCGCAAAGTGGATGTCTACAGCTACCGATGTTTATGAGCTCGTGAACTTCTTTGAGTCTCAAAATACTAGCTACGAGGTAGACGTCAGGGCCCACGCGAAAGAAAAGGAGGAAGTAAAGGCTGAGAAAGCAGAGTAAGGGGAAATTGATTTACAAATCAATGAAATTGTGATAAAGTATTTCTACGTATCAGACAGCCGCTGTAAATACCAAGAAATTGGAGTTTATAGAGGAAAGTCCGAACACCGGCCAGGCGCAAGTCTGGCAGAAGGGTAGCGGGTAATACCCGTCCGGAGCGATCCGCGAGGTGCGAACAGAGACGAGTCCACTCACTATCAAGTGGGTGGGGTGAAACGGCAAAATCCTTACTTAGGTGCAAGGCCGTGCCCGTCGCTATAGAGATATGGCGACGGGAGTGCCGCTTGAGGAGTGGGGTAACCCACTTCCCAGATAAATGGCTGTCGTTTGCTCTTTACCGGGCAGATACAGAATTCGGCTTATCGATACGTTATATCAAAAAGCTTCCCCAAAGGAAGCTTTTTGCTTTCTTGATTTTCTGATATAATTACCACAATTATTATTATTTATTTTCAATATACATACACATATGGATCTTCCAACAACCCGCTATGATAACCCAGCAATGACCGCCGCTGGAAATGAGCAGGAGACTAGAAAAGAACATTCATCAGCCGAGAAAGGAATGCTGGAAAAGACTTCTCTATGGATTTTCTTTGTAGGAGTATTTCTGACTCCAATTATTTTTATCCCTTC
>JAUYLM010000062.1 GCA_030698965.1 bacterium | reverse complement strand
GGAACACTTTTTCTCCCCTTTTTCGGGTGAATCTCCCTCACAACAGAGCGTTTTTTGACGATTCCTGCGGCTATAAGACGAGTGATTTCCCTCCTGACTTCATTGACGGGAGTTTTCACGCGCTTAGAGGCATCGGACAGCGAAAAAGCCACTTCCGGGTTGAAGAGAAAGAGTCTCATCAGCTTTACTTTTACAGCGCTTCCAAAAAGCTGTGCAAGAATATCCATTTTTTGTTATTTCAACTCTACCTTTCCTCCTGCTTCCTCGATCTTCTTCTTGAGAGCTTCAGCATCTTCTTTCTTCATGGCATCCTTAATAAGGGCAGGAGCGGCATCTACCATGTCCTTTGCTTCCTTTAGACCGAGAGCCAAAGCTTCCTTGATCACCTTTATAACTGCGATCTTCTGCTCTCCGGCAGATGCTAGATGAACAGCCATCGTGCTCTTTTCTTCTACTACTTCAGCTCCTGCTACAGGTGCCGCAACTGCGACTGCCGCGGCTGATACGCCGAATTTACTCTCAAGGAGCTTGACTAGCTCATTGAGATCCAATACTGACATTGTTTCTATAGATTCTACTAATGTTTTGAACTTTGCCGGTACTTCTACTGTTTCCATAATGGTAATTTGAATAAATAATAATTAAATTCTCTAATTTTTCTTCTTCGCAATCTGATCCAAAGCCATAACAAACCCCTGGATTGGGGAATTGATGACATTGACGAACATGGCATGCAGAGTCTTCTGGCTAGGAATGAGGGCAATGCCCATCATTTCCTCTTTTGACATATACTTCCCTTCGAATATCCCCCCAAGAATCGATACCCTGTTTTTGAACTTCTTTTGAAATTCATATATTTCCCGAGCTGGGGCTATGAGATCCTTGCCGTAAGCAAGACCGAGCTCTCCATTGAGCTCCGGCAATGTTCCGTCTATTTTATTGCTCTCCAGAGCTTTTCTGGTAAGGCTTTTCTTGGCTACGAAAAATCCCACTCCCTCCTTCCTCAATTGCCTGCGAACCTCTACTGTATCGCCTACTCTCAGTCCGTGGAAATTGACAAAGACCAATGATTCTGCGTCTTTCACAATAGCCTCAACTTTCTCAAGAATCTCCTTTTTCTCAACTTTTGTGCGTGGCATAGATAACAACCTGTAATACTTGGCGAATAAAGCGACCTTTAATAAGGCGGTAGAATACCCTCCAAGAATACCTACAGAAGGTCTTATTGCGTCAATTTGACGCCTGCCTTCTGTCTCCGGCCTTTTCCACACATTATCACAAGCTAAATGGCCTGGCAAGGATTGATCGTGATAACGGACGCATCAGCCTCATCAGTGATTTCCAGAGGAGGGTCGGCAATAACCGGACTTATGGTAACACTGGCAGACGTAAGGGGCGTAACAGGCAGATTTGGATAAGTCGAGCTTGCCACCTCCTCCATATCTTCTCCGGAGAACTTCCTGATATTCAATGTAAATTCTCCAATATCAGTGCCGTTAAGCAGTACGGAGTACGCGTTATCATTTGGTATGGTTATGTATTTTTCATCTCCAATGTTCTCATACTGTCCGCCGGGAATAGTATTTTCCACCCACTTTATATCCGACTCAGGATCTCCAGGTAGAGGCACGACCCCTATATGGCCGCCCTGATCATCATAAAGATCAATATCTACCGGAGAGTGCACACTGACAGTGATCCATGACATCCATGGATAATCGGAGGCGTTCGGCTTTTGATAGGATAAGTACGCGGGAAGGGGCTTGCTTTCGAAAACCAGTGACGATGTTGCCAGTAGTTCGCCCATAAAGCTGAGGATAGAGTCTGACTCGAGAATATCAGCATGCAATAGGCTTTTCTTTGTATTACGCTGATATACAGCTTGGTTAAAGTAAATCTCGTCTCCGCCATATCCTCCGCCATACCACAGGGCACTCTCGGAAACCACAGTCCCATCCCCATTCGCGTTTTTCTTCATTCGGACGGACTTCCCTTCATATTCAACGGCTCTAGTCGTAGGAACTCCCCACCCGGCGATGGAAAGCACTTTGATAGGTGAGGGGAATTTCCAAGTATCCAGGATTCTGTGCATCCATTCGGATTTGGCTAAGAGGTTCGGAGAAAGCAATGCCGGAACTTTCAGATCTTTTTCTTTCGGATCGGTTCTTCCGTCCGATTTACCGATTAGGAAATCAATAAAGTCTGAGTATGTCCCCACTGCCTTCCCGGCAAAGGACAGGATAGGATCCACGATCGCCCTGAAGTATTCCTCGGATGGCAAAAGACCGTAAGCTCCAAGCATATTAACTCCGAATGACCGCGCTACATCTCCGGACAGGACGGCTCCGCCTAAGATTGCCTGCCCGCTCCCATGAAGCATGCCCAGGACAGACTGGGGCGTCCCCAGATGAGGAACAGCGAGAAATATCACCCTATCTATCAAATCAGACTTCCCCTGCTTTTCAAGCTCATATCCGAGCATTTTCGCCGCGAGACCGCCATTGCTATGGGAGATGATGGTCACTTTTCCCGTCTTTGAAGCCTGAGCCAGACGCTCTACTTCCGATATCAGGTTTTTAGTAGTAGTGGCGTATTGAGTGTCTCCAGAAACAATTTCGGAAACACCCATCCTCCAGTCATAAGCAAAAGGCTGCCACTCATTGATAGTTTTATCCGCAACCACGCCATTCATCATGGCGACAAACTTTTTGTATATATTCTTCAGCCCAAAGGCGGCCTCCAGGACTCCGGCAGTATATACGGCAGGATCAAGACTCTTTCCCTCGGAATCCAGGAAGAGTTTCCTGACATCGTCATTCCTATTTGGCTCCCAGAGGCGGTTCGTACCAGTATATAGCCGGCTAGCCTGGAAGCCGGGAAGAAATAAGATGCTGGAACAGCACTTCACCGGTTTGGGCTCAAGTCTGGGATCTTTTTCCAGCCACGTGCTGGTTATCATTGCTCCGTATACGGTACTTCCAGGACCTTCGGGACTTCCCCACCTGTTACCGGTGGCAATGATATTGTTCTTATTTATATTATTTACCGCATATTTAGTGTTATCCTCAAAA
>JAUYLM010000060.1 GCA_030698965.1 bacterium | reverse complement strand
GCAGTCCCTCCAGGAAAGTATACCCTTTATCATTAACCTGCGTTTGGACGATTCCTGGCAAGTGATACTCGATAGGGTCTTCAATTGTAATGATTTTTACTCCGGGATTGTGAACTTTCTTCAAAAAGGCGTAAAGAGTGGTGGTTTTTCCTGATCCCGTCGGACCCGTTGTCAGAAGCATGCCGTTTGGCTTGGTGATCTCTCTTTCAAGAACAGCCAAGAGCTTCTTTGGAATACCCAGCTCTTCCATCGGTATGGCAATGGTCTTAGGATTGAGAATGCGCATGACGATTGACTCATTGTATGCTCCCGGCAAGATGGAAGTTCTTATTTCTATATCGTCATTTCCTATGTGCACGCTGAATCTCCCGTCCTGGGCATCCTTTTTTATATTCAATTTTAATCCCGAAAGAAGTTTGATGCGTGAAAGAAGCAGATTATATGTGTCTTTATCAAAATTAAGTGCATTTACAAGAACTCCGTCCATGCGGTATCTGAGACGGATATACTCCTCTTCCGGCTCAATGTGAACATCGGAAGCTTCGGTGGCCAAGGCTCCGGCTATAATAGTTTCCAAAATGCGCGAGACCCTGTAGCTTTTGTTCATGGCCAAGGTTTTTTCAAGGACAGCTACGACGGCTGGCAGGCCCCTGGCCTCCTTTATAATTGTAGCAATTTCTTCGCTCGAGACTTCAAGAAACCCCGCCCTAGTCTCGTAGGCGAAGGACAGATCCTTGTACGTAGCCCAGGCTTTCTCCAGACTGGCAGTTGAAGAGATGGAAAGTACCGGATCAAATCCCTTTTTCTTTATATCCTCCAGGATTTCAGCCACCTTCTCTCCTTCGGGATTTCTAACCGCGATTTTTATTTTTTTATCGATTAGGGCGTATCCGGCAATCTTTGACTCTCTGGATGTTTTTTCGTCTATCAGGCGCAGGGCGTCGGTATTTATAGGAACGACTGTAAGATCGACGTATTCTATTCCATACTTCGCGGAC
This sequence comes from bacterium, assembly GCA_030698965.1. Lineage (GTDB taxonomy): Bacteria > Patescibacteriota > Minisyncoccia > Phycocordibacterales > PALSA-1337 > CAIOGI01. The sequence goes on along the minus strand of JAUYLM010000060.1, from coordinate 18,897 downwards.
AGCAACTGGACGAGCTCTTCTTCTTCGCGCTTGAGAAGCTCTGCAATTTTGCGATTCTGCTTATCTTCATTAAACTGGATCATGTGGTATATTATACCGCATATAAGCCAAATTAGTTCAGTGGTAGAACACTACTTTCGTAAAGTAGGGACGTGGGTCCGATTCCCACATTTGGCTCAAGGATTTAATTTACTCTTTCTCACCAATATAATATTATCATCATCCGCAAATACTGTTACCCACTCTGGATCTTTTACTATTCTTATCAGAAACTCCTGAGCCCATGGTGTATGGTCTCGATGATAGAAGAATATGGCATTAAAATTATATTTCTCATCTAATTTTTTAAATAATTCAGGTCTTTCCAGGCTCGCCACATAGACTTCTTGGGAGAAATCCGCTGAATATGCTTCCGGCCTATTATCGTAAAAGACTTTTTCTTGCGGGTAGAGATGGTAGATGAGATATCCGCCAATGTCGTAGTTATTGAATATAGGTCCCTTCAAAGACTGTGTTTTGAAGAATTCCGCCGCGTTATTTACCCCAGATCGGAGACCAATGCCAAATGCGCCACTATAGTTATCTATAGTGCTCAAAGTTAGGAATAGTCCGGTGATGACCATGGCCGCGAGTGCGCTTCTTACCCAAATTGTTTTGCTGAAATAAATCGCCGCCGCCGGAACGGCAAAATAGCCGAAAAGAGGGAAGTTGCGAATGGCGAGGTAGGACATGACGGCAAAAGTGGTCGCGAATACTGTTTGCGGGAAATTCACTTTTTTTCTGAAGGATAAAATTAAAGACAAAATGGCAACGGCAAGGAGAACTTTGAATCCAGCAAAAGCTACTTTGTTTCCTACGCCCAGATTTTCCAGGAATGGTATGGACTGATTTTCTACTATCTTATATCCATAGTTATTGAATATGGTGAATGGAACCAAGCTCCCCTGGATTCCGGAAGGATTGATGACGGTGGCTGCAGAAATGAGGATGAGAGAAATAAGAAAATATTTTATTAAATCTTTTTTGCAAATGAGTGAATTGAAAAAGTAAATTCCAGCTATAAATATTCCAAAAATAAATCCGCTATGAAGATTGACCCAGACTATCTCTAGTAAAGGCAATGCGTAAAGCCACTTCGCAGAGATCTGCCGGCTGGAAACTCTCTCGCATATATAAAAGAAAAGACCGCAGAAAAAATAAGTAAAAACTTCCGGCCGCACTTCAGCGCGAGAGGCGATGACAGGGATTGCGAGAAGTGCCAGAGTTAGTGATGGCAACAGTCCCGCCTTGTCCCAAGCGATCCTGAAGAATAGCCAGAGAGTGGCAAGCGATAAAAGAATATATAAAATAGAAAGTCCTTTAAACCCCGCTGCTTTTTCTGTTATATAAAAAACAACCCCGCTTAGCCAGTGATGGTTGATAAAAGGAAAATCAGTTTCAGTGTAGGAATAAAAGTTCGTATGCAGAATGGAGCTTCTTTGCTCTGAAGTCCCATTCAAAATAATCTCCCCATTTTTAATATGCCTGCCAAGATCAGCCGTCGGCAGATTTATCTTTACAGCCAATGAAAACGCAAACAACAGAAAGATTGTGAATATGGACGACCATTTCAAAAAGTTTCTGTTAATTGAGAAATTTTCCATGTTATTTTACCTAATTATATAGTATATTGAGATTATGGAAGACCAGAAGAAAAGAATAGAGGAAATCGAGACGCTCATGCAGAACGCTGACTTTTGGAAAGATAAAACTAAAGCTCAATCCATGGTTAAAGAGCTCAATGACTTAAAAGAAGAAGTCGCCAGCGGAGGAAAAGGAGGCAAATATGACAAAGGTGATGCTATCATGACTATTTTCTCAGGCGCTGGCGGAGACGACGCGGAGGACTTCTCGGCTATGCTTTATAGAATGTATAGAAAACTGGTCGAAAACCGAGGCTGGGGCATGCAATTATTGCACATCCATGAGAATGATCATGGTGGATATAGAAATATAACCGTTGAGTTAAGTGGAAAAAATGTTTACGGAACCTTGAAAAATGAGTCTGGCGTCCACCGTCTTGTCAGAGTATCTCCATTCAACGCCAAACAGCTCCGCCATACGTCGTTTTCCATGGTCGAAGTAATACCAAAATTTGAAAAGATTCACGGGGCAGATATTGAAATCCCCGAAAAAGACATGGAAATATCTATCGCGAAATCCGGAGGACCGGGAGGACAGAATGTGAATAAGAGAGAGACGGCAGTGCGTATTGTGCATATTCCGACCAAGCTCTCCGTCCATGTAACATCAGAGCGTTCTCAGGCTCAAAATAAGGAGAAGGCCTTGGATATTCTACGGGCTAAAATTTTCAAAATGATGGAAGACGAGAGGCTGGCAAAAGAGAAGGGAATGTATATAAGCAAGACTACGTCTATCGACTGGGGCAATCAGATACGGTCATATGTGCTTCATCCATATAAAATGGTTAAAGATCATAGAACAAATGTAGAAACATCCCAGATAGACAAAGTGTTGGAGGGGGAGATCGACGAATTCCTGGAAGCCGAGAAGACACTTTAGTCAATTGTGATATAATGCCATTATGATTTATTTCGATAAAGTCACCAGAGTTTACCCGGATGAATCAATAGCTTTGGACGAGGTCAGTTTTACGGTTGAACCTAAGGAATTCGTGACTATTGTTGGTCATTCCGGAGCCGGAAAAACTACTTTGATGAAAATGCTCATCGCTGAAGACCGTCCCACCCACGGCTCTATATTTTTTGAATCAAAAAACGTCCACAAGCTCAGAAGAAAGGAAATGAACAAGCTTCGCAGGCGGATCGGAACGGTTTTCCAGGATTTCCGCCTTATTCGTGATAAGACCGCTTATGAAAACATTGCATTTGCCATGGAGGCTTCCGGTAAATCCGACAAAGAGATCGCTTCGGACGTCCCCTATGTCCTAGATCTTGTGGATCTGGGGGATAAGATGTGGAATTTTCCACATCAGCTGTCCGGAGGCGAAAAGCAAAGAGTGGCTATAGCTCGGGCTATTGTGAATCAGCCCGATATCATCATTGCCGATGAGCCAACCGGCAATCTGGACCCTATCAATATTATGGAAATCGTCAAAATTATCCACAAAATCAACGAATTGGGCACCACTATTCTCTTAACGACCCATAATAAGGAGGTGGTAGACATGATCGGCGGAAGAGTTCTGACCATGGAAAAGGGAAAAGTCATTCGCGATGATAAGAATGGGAAATACATCTTATAAAAGCTATCACACACAATAACCATGTTATTTACATACCTTAAAAGAATTATTCGCACCGGGTTCGTTAACTTTTGGAGAAATGGATTCCTGTCTCTGGCGGCGCTGATCGTCCTCACCTTGTCGCTCACCGCTTTCGGAGCGTTGATTTTTGGAAGCGCTTTCGGACGGACCCTTGTAGAAGAAGTGAAGAGCAAAGTAGATATAAACGTCTACTTTAGTTTAAGTGCCGAAGAATCAGCCATATTGGATCTGAAAAAAATAATTGAACAGCTTCCTGAGGTAGATGGCGTGGAATATATTTCCCGCGACCAGGCTCTCGCCAGCTTCAGAAATAAATGGAAGGATAATACTCTCATTCTCCAAGGTCTCGATGAAATAGGCGACAATCCTTTCCCAGCTGTTTTGAACATAATGGCAAAGGAGCCGTCACAATATGCCGGAATAGCCGGTTTCTTGGATGGCAAGGACTCTCTTTCCAAGAGTGGCACAGCTATAATCGACAAGGTGAATTACAATCAGAACAAGCTTGTAATCGAGAGGCTTGGGCGAATTATTCCGGCAGTTCAAAAGGGCGGTCTGATATTGGCAGTCATACTTGTCATAGTGGCTGTCATCATTATCTTCAATACAATACGGCTCATAATCTACAACTCAAAAGATGAGATTTCCGTAATGAAGCTTGTGGGTGCTTCCAATTCATATATCAGAGGACCATTCGTCATGTCGGGAATCATGTACGGGCTTATCTCAGGAATTCTTACGCTGGCTGTTCTGGCGATCTTTGCCTTCTATAGCGACTTGGCAATTTTGAAATTCGCCGGAGTGCAGGGAACTCAGGATTTCAGCCTTATCGTAAACGTTTTCTCCAGCTACTTCAGGCAAAACTTCGGCGAAATATTCGCTATCATCCTGGGTTCAGGCGTCATCCTCGGAGCGATTTCCAGCTATCTAGCAGTACGCAGATATTTGAATGTGTAAAGATTGGGGAATAAGGGCTTAAAATAAGGGGATTTAATACAATCTATTGACATAATTACTAAATAGGTGTATACTATCACCGTAGCTCTTTGATAGTCTATTTGCGATTCGCTACAGCAGAAAACGGCTTAATTACTAGGCCATTCTCTGCTGTGGCGAAGTCAGATGATTCCGCCTTCTCCAGCAACCCTCAACTCACGGGAAGTGAGAAGTTTCTCGACAAATAGTCGAAGAAAGGATCAGTATGAAATACGGAGAATTGAACCTCGGTCAGATTGAAGCGTTGATCAACAAGCTCGGAGGGATGGACGGCGTAGCATCACTGCTTGCCGACGAAATGGTGGTGACCAGAAAAGAAGTTAAGGTCACGCCGCCTGAGCCCGACCTCGACCCCATCATCCGCGTTGATCGCTCGATTCGCCCGTCGTATCCCGACTGGATGAAAGAAGTGATGCACCCGGAATTGGGCGTCGGACCTGCGGAGTACGACATTTCAGCGGTGGAGCAATGGCTCCATGACGGTCAAAAGAATGGAAAGTATATCGAAGGAAACAAGATTTACAACCATCTCAAGAAGACCGACACGCTGAAGGACTGTCTCGGACTGCGCGATCTTGAAGAAATCCAAAAGAAAGGCATTGCCTTTTTCTGGAAACACTTCAAAGGAAAAGCAGTCTTCGGATGGGCCGGTATCGTGCGGCGCAGCGATGGCAGCCTCGGCGTCCCGTGTCTCTGCGAGGGCGACGACAGGGTGGTTCTCGACTGGCCTTGGACTGACTTCGGTTGGGACGACGACGACCCGGCTCTCCGCTTCGCAAATAGCACTAAGGCCTAAGTCACTGTACGCTTTTTGTACTTTGTACTCTGCCCTTAGGATCTGGTGGTCAAACCACTCGGCAAAGAATGATCTGCCGTAAACATTCAAACCCTGTACGAAAGTATGGGGTTTCAATTTATATATGTGATAAGATAATTACGGTAGTAGGCGAATCATGCAGGCGGCTCTGAAATTTATCGGGCTTCCAGCGGCCGAATCCAGTATCCATATGTCGGGAATATCTGCGGTTACGGCTTCAGGTAGAGTGATATATGCAGACACTTCAAAAAAAGAAGCTACTTGGTGCAGAATGCTAGGGCATTACGATGCCAAATACGATTCAACCCCGAGAGTATTCGAAGGGTGGTGGCATAGGAGGCATTTTGCACGTATCGTGCGGAACAGCAATGGCAACCTCAACGTCCCGTATCTCTACGAGAACGACGACAAGGTGGTTCTCAACTGGAATTGGACTGACAACGATTGGAACGACAACAACCCGGCTCTCCGCTTCGCAAATCACTTCATTTCTCTCCTGGCCCAGATTTATTTTTGGCGGGAGAGTTTTGTTTTAAAAGCTGTGCTACTATCTGTCCTTGCCAACCACCTAAGTTTCGTCCTATTTCATCGAGCTTTATTGATACAGCAAGATATCTTTTATCATCGAGGGACTTTGATTCCCAAAGAATCATTGCTAGTATCTTCAATGCATCAATCTTTTTTATACTTAATCTTACATATGGCCGCTTCTCTTCTATTGTAAGAAAGGACGCGGCGGCTATGGCCTCTATAATTTCCACAAACAATGAATCAATGCGATAGCCAAATGAGTGTCTTTGGGACTTGGGAATGTCCTGGCAATAACTATGCCACAATAAATAGGTGTCCTTTACCTTACCTAGAACAGGCAAAATCTGTGAGGGGGGGGGGTTCTTTAATGTTATGTCTAGAATTCAGTTTAAGCATAGCTATTATGATATCATATCGCTCTATAATCTTCTTGAGGCATGGAAGGAGTTTGTCAGGGGAAAGCGCAAGAGAAAAGATGTGCAGGAATTTGAACGGAATCTGATGGCAAATATTATTTCTCTTCATCATGATCTTGCTCAAAAAATTTATAAACATAGAGCATACGAGGCGTTTAGAATTTCAGATCCGAAGCCAAGAGATATTCATAAGGCATGTGTGAGAGACCGGCTATTGCATCACGCACTTCATCGAATGCTATATCCGTTTTTTGATCGGACATTCATATCAGATTCGTCATCATGTAGGCTCGGCAAAGGAACGCATAAGGCAAATGAGCGATTCTATTCTTTTTCCAATAAAGTAACCAAGAATCACACAAAAACAGCATGGGTCCTTAAATGTGATATCAGAAAATTCTTTGCTTCAGTTGATCAGGCGACATTGATTGCAATTTTGGCTACATATATTCCAAATAAGGATATAATCACACTTTTAGCAGAAATCATTGGGAGTTTTTATTCGACAGGAAAAGGGACTGGTCTCCCACTGGGAAATCTTACCTCACAACTTCTGGTGAATGTGTATATGAATGAATTTGATCAATTCATGAAGCACAAAATAAAGGCAGAATATTACATACGCTACGCTGATGATTTTGTAATATTTTCAAGTGATAAAATTTTACTGCAAAATACAATCCCTCTTATCGGAAGATTTCTATCAGATAAATTAAAATTGCATCTTCATCCAAATAAGATATCAATACGCACAATCACTTCGGGCATTGATTATCTTGGATGGGTCCACTTTCCCGACCACCGTGTCTTGAGGACGGTAACCAAAAGAAGAATGTTCAAAAGACTGAAAACATGCAATGGCAACTCTGAAGTTGTAAGCTCGTATCTAGGTCTTATGAGTCATGGCAATACCAAGAAAATTAAAGATCAGATCCAAATAGAAAAATGACCACCCCGCCTGCCTATGCTGCTGCGAAACAGTCAAAAGATAAGATTATTGAAGAATTGCTGGCGAGGGGACAGCAGGAGGATGTTATTAAGATTCTCCGGAATAAAGCTCATTTTGAAATGAAATTTGATAATGTACGCAAAACAACGGGAATTTTTTATCAAAGAATGATAGATATTTTCCTTTCAGATAAAGATAATCGATTTTCTGCTGCAGAGTCTCATTCTAATATGCTTATGCAGTTATGCGATGTCTTGCTCGGTGCTGTGATGTATGACTATAAGAAGAAAGCAGGAATGACTTAGGACAAGATAGAGGCGCGAAAGGAAAATTTGGTAAAGAAAATCAGAGATGTACTTTATGCCGATAAAGAGGAGAATAAAGGAAAACGACACACCTTGCGATGTGCCGTCTCCTAAGGGTCATAGACAAGAAACCTACACCCCAGTCTATGCTCACATGATACATCAGATGCTTATCCAAAGTCAACATCCGTATACTATCTTTGTCAACTTTCCACTTATTTTGTCATTTGATACAATGACTTGATGAAAAGGAAACCCGCCAGAAAGACAGTTGCGAAAGTTAAGAAGAAGAAAGTAAATCACAAATATATTTTTGTCGTCGGAGGGGTAATGTCGGGAGTGGGGAAGGGTGTGGCAACGTCTTCTCTCGGAACCATACTCCAGGCCAAAGGCTACAAAGTAAATCTAGTAAAGGCTGACCCGTATCTCAACGTCGATGCCGGCAACATGAGCCCCACTGAACATGGTGAGGTTTTTGTTTTGAATTCCGGCCTGGAGACGGACCAAGACATGGGAAATTATGAAAGGTTCCTTAATCAAGACCTTTCCAATGATGACTACATGACTTCCGGCATGGTATACAAGCATGTGATAGACAAGGAGCGCTCGCTCGGATACGGAGGAAAGTTCGTAGACGCGGACCATATCAGGGAAGAGATTGTCAGGAGAATAAAGCATGCGGCAGTCATAAACAAGTCGGATATTTCCATAATTGAAATAGGCGGAACGGTTGGAGACTATCAGAATATTATGTTCATTGAAGCCGCCAGGGTTTTGAAATTTAGAAACCCCGGCGACGTTCAATTTATCATGGTTTCTTACCTGCCTATTCCAGGCAAAATAGGGGAGATGAAGTCCAAGCCGACGCAGAACGCCGTGAAAGACCTTAACTCCCATGGAGTCCAGGCGGATTTTATTATTGCCAGGAGCGAATTCCCAATTGATACAAAGAGAAAAGAGAAGATCGCCTTCACATGCAATGTTCACCCGGAAAACGTTATTTCCGCTCCGGATATAGACAGCATATACGATGTCCCGCTCAATTTTGAAAGAGGCAACATAGGAAATATTCTCCTTAAGGCCCTGAATCTGGAAACAAAAAAGAGTTCATCCGGGCTGAATGAGTGGAAAAAATTTGCTCAAGGGGTAAAGAATCAAAGCGAGGAGGTAAATATCGCCATTGTTGGAAAATATTTCAATACGGGAGACTTCGTTCTGACGGACGCCTATCTATCCGTTCTTGAGGCAATCAAATACTCGTGCTGTGCGAATAAAGTAAAGCCCAGAATTCATACTGTGAATGCCCGTGATTTTGAAGTGAGAAATCCTGACTACTCGATTCTGGATAGATATGACGGAATACTTGTTCCTGGAGGCTTTGGAGAAACCGGCATAGAGGGCAAGCTCAATGTCATCCACTACGCCCGCGAAAACCAGATACCTTACTTTGGAATCTGCTATGGCATGCAGCTCATGACCATAGAATACGCAAGAAACGTTCTCGGCCTTTCCGGAGCGCATACGGCGGAAATAGATCCGAAATCACCGCATCTCATTATAGACATTATGCCTGATCAAAAGAAGAAGATCGCAGAGGGGAACTATGGAGGCTCAATGAGGCTCGGTCTCTATCCAGCCAAACTCGCCAAAGGCACTATCGCACAGATGGCGTACGGATCTTCTATCATCAAGGAAAGGCATCGACATCGCTACGAGGTGAATCCGAAATACATCGAAAGAATTGAAAAGAGCGGTTTGATATTTTCAGGCAAATCTCCGGATGGGACTCTCATGGAAATAGCCGAACTTCCTAAGGAATCACACCCATTTTTCCTTGGAGCCCAGTTCCATCCTGAATTTCTAGCTAGGCCGCTGAGACCCCACCCTTTGTTTAATGAATTCATAAAAGCGAGCAAGAAAAACAAGAAAATAGCAATTGTTGAGGGTAGTATGGCCATGGTATAGTTCACTACCAATGGATCGAAAGAAGAAGCAAAGCATAGGAATATTTATCCTCATATCAATAGTCATCCCAGTCGCGGTACACGCACTCAAGGCAGAGGCCACAGTGAAAGCAAAGACACTTATCGCTGTCTCCGTACCCGCACGCATAATCATACCAACCGCGCGCCTGAATACTAACGTCATAAGCGTCGGCATTACAAAAGAAGGTAAGCTGGATGTTCCAAAAAACTATGTTGAGGCGGGGTGGTATAAGTACGGAACCGTCCCTGGAAAGATCGGAAGCGCCGTCATAGATGGTCATGTGGATAATGGAGGCAAGATACCGGGCCCATTCAAGCATCTTAGGCTTGTAAAACCTGGAGACAACATATATATCATTATGAATGATGGACAATTTCTACACTATTCAGTACTGTCGGCCGATGTATATGACACCGACAAGTTCCCCGGAGAAGAAGTCTTCCATGAGTCAGGAAAAGCTTACCTCAAGATAATAACCTGCCACGGAAAATTTATTCCAAGTATAAAAAACTATGATCAGCGCCTGATCGTTGAAGCGGTCCTCGTTTCCGAAAAAACTTTTTCCATATAGTTTCTCTGTAATATAAAGAGCTGTTGTACGTCGGAGAAATCAAAGGTCGGATATTAAAAGTCAATCTTGAAAATATATGAAAAAGATTATTTCAACGGCCGTTATTGCCTTATTGGTGATGATGGGGGTGTCCCAGGGAGTATCTGCTCAGACTTATACGCCATCTCCTAATGCACCAGTTCTTTATAACCAGTCCGGGCAGGTGGTTAATGGATTCAACACCAGTACAGGAGGATTGAATGCCGGTACTTACTATACTGCCCAGGGGAATGAAAGATATTATTTCCCGAACGGAACGTATTATGATCCGGCTACCCAGCAATACGGTGGAAACATCATATATCCGAATGTCCCAGGACCTGCGGGGGTTGTTGTAAATCCTGGTACTGGCACGGGTGGAACTGGCGGCGGGGTTTTTACTCCAGGGGTCCCTGACACAGGTGCCGGTGGAGGCGCGCTTCTGACCTGGATATCTCTCTTGGCATCAGGGCTGATAGTAGCAACGGGAGTGACTTACATTCTTCGACGCAGAACCTCATTGTCCTCCTAAGACGACTGTAAGTGGAAACAGGTGCCTTGGCATCTGTTTTCGCATTCTAAAAACATGCAAAAATATGAAAAAAAATAATACCACATTTACATTTTTCGTCTTAGTGATGACATTCTTGTCAGCATCTTTTTTCTTTGGCTTGCTGTGGACTTCATTGGCAGGTGCTTTTAATGTGGTGGGCGCTGAAGAATCTCCCATTTTAGCCGTTACGGCGGAGCTTCCGATCGAGGACGCTTCCCCTCCGGCTTTATTTAAGAAGCCCCAAAAGTTGGTCATCCCCGCTATTTCTGTGGATGCTAGGGTTGAGCATGTAGGCGTTGCAAAGAATGGAACTATGGGGATTCCCACTACTTTTCATACTGTCGGATGGTATAAGTACGGGGCAATTCCAGGTGAAATGGGAAGCGCGGTTGTTGGAGGACATGCCGACAATGGTCTTGGCCTGAATGGAGTCTTCAAGTATCTCGATGATCTCCAGGAAGGAGACGAAATATATGTTTATGATTCTGACAATACAGAGGTTCGTTTTGTGGTGTCCGGAGTGGACTCGTATGATTACAAAGACGTCCCTACCGATATGATTTTCAATGAAAATGAAGCTCCTCTTTTGCGCCTTATAACATGCGATGGGAAATGGGTTTGGAAAGACAAGACATACGACACACGCATCATTGTCACTGCGGAATTAGCTCCGTAATGTAGAGACGTACTCGGTAGAGGTTTAAATTTCTAATACCTTCTTGGCCAGAAAATATCTATGGTCCACTCAAAGGCTATTTTCAGCCTTTTTTTCCATGAGTGAAAATTAAATAGGTATACAGTCCTCCACACCCACCACATGAAAGGACCCTTCATAGATACTCCGAATAGCTGTCCGGCGGCGTGCCATTGTCCGAGCGAGATGAGAAGTCCTTTTTCTTTGAATTTAAATGGAACCAGAGGTTTTCTGCATATGGTAGAAATTATATTTTTCGCGGCAATTTTCCCCTGCTGTACCGCTACTTGAGCAAGCATGGGGGAAGTGCCCGATACATCTCCCAGAGAAAAAATATCCCGCACGCCCTCCACCTTTAGAAATTCGTCTATTTTAATCCTGCCAGACTTTTCTTTTTCTGCTCCTGGAACTTCGATCACGGAAGGCTTTACTCCTGCTACCCAGATCACCACTTCCGCCTCAATGAATGATTTGTCGACGAAGATTATCTTCTTCATATTATTTTCCTGCTTTACTTCCACTACCGTTTCTCCTGTCATCACTTTTATTCCTTTTTTCACGAGGCGGTCATAGGCTATCTTTCGCAATTCTACGGGAAAATTCGGCAGAACATCCGGACTGGCCGCCACCAGGCATACTTCCATGCTTTTTCTGAATTCCACAATCTCCGCAGCCAGTTCCACTCCTGTAGCTCCTGCTCCTATGACAGCACACGACTTCGACGCTTCAATCAAAACCCTTTTAATCCTTACCGCATCATCCAGGTCCTTGAGGGTAATAGTATTTTCTTTTGCTCCGACCACTCCATAGTAGTTTGTTTCCGCGCCGGAGGATATGACGAGGTAGTCATAAGAAATGCTTCCATTGGAAAGCGAAACAACCTTCTTTATAGGGTCAATGCCGGTTGCCAGGTCTCTGACGAGATTTACATTGCTATGCTTGAAAATATCTTTTATAGGTTCGAGGACGGTGTCTGGATAGAGTGCGCCGGTCGCGACTTCGTGGAGAAGGGGATGGAAAACGAAATAATATCCGCGATTGATGATTGTCACGTCAATTTTTCCAGACATTATGAGAGGCTTCAAATATTTTGCCGTGACCGTTCCACCGAAACCTCCCCCGATTATGACTACTTGAAGCTTATTTACTCTACTCATTGTTAACGATATGATAACATCAATTATTCTGCTCATACGCTTGACATTATAATTACATATGATATAATGTGAAAGAATTCGGTTACGAAAGAAGGACTATGAAAAAAATATTTTTGGCAGTTGTCGGTTTGGTGGCACTGATTTTGACTGGGTGTGGAACCCCGGCTCAATATTATCGGTCGCCCCTTGATCCGATTTTGCAATCATCTATTCCAGGAGACCCTGTTCGGAATAGCTCGTCATTTCTCCAGGTGGGAGGTTATACATACTCTCACAATCAAGGAACACATAATCATGTGTCCAGGATATGGAGTCGACGCGGAGTCAGAGAGGATGTGGTTCAGGACACGTACAGGAATACGTACATCAATGTAACGCCTCCATTAGAATATCATCCTGAACTAATAGACGCCCCCTTCACATATCCCCAGTTTTCTGGTAGTGTGGGTGGTGGAGTCTTCTCCGGACGGTCCGGGGGAGTCTTCCAGTAGTTGGGCTTCTTTTCGACGCTGTAAGAGAGAGTCTCACATCGACTCTCTCGGCCCCTGCGCAATGCGGGGGTTTCTTCTTTTATATTTTTCTATGCTATAGTCTTTTCATGAGTTTTTTATGAATAAATTTACTTCCAGATCTCCAGAAGAAACACAAGGAATAGCCCGGGAATGGGTAAAGTCTCTAGATACTTCAAGTGAAGGCGCTCAAGTAATCGGCCTTTATGGAAACCTCGGGTCAGGAAAAACAACATTCACACAAGCTGTAGCGAAAGAGATGGGAGTAGAAGATATAGTGAATAGTCCTACATACGTCATCGAAAAAATATACGAAACAAAGCACCCTCATTTCATACGACTCATACATATAGATGCCTATCGACTGGAAAAAGGAAGGGACCTGCAGGATTTGAATTTTGAGGAGCTTGTAAATAACAAGCACAATCTCATTATGATCGAATGGCCGGAGAATGTGAAGGAGATACTGCCTCAGAATACCAAGAGAATAGAACTTTCTTTTGTTGATGAAAACATTCGGGAAATTAAGGTACAATAGGGCAATGAAAAGACTGGTTTTGCTTGATTCACACGCTATTCTCCACAGGGCATACCACGCCTTGCCTGATTTTGCCTCCAAGAAAGGTGAGCCGACTGGAGCTTTGTATGGATTGGTGGCGATGATTATAAAGATAATTGAGGAGTTGAAGCCTGACTATCTAGTGGCCTGCTATGACCTTCCAGGTCCGACATATAGGCATGATGCATATAAGGGATACAAGTCTCAGCGAAAGAAGATTGACGATGACCTGTCCGCGCAGATCAACCGATCAAGGGATATTTTCAAGTCTTTCAATGTTCCCATTTACGACAAAGCAGGATTTGAAGCAGACGATATTTTGGGGACTATCGTGGAAAAAGTAAAAGACGATCCAAATCTGCATGTCGTGGTCGCTTCCGGAGATATGGATACTCTCCAGCTTGTAGATGGCAAAAGAGTACTTGTGTATACCCTGAAGAAAGGAATAAGAGATACTGTCCTTTATGATGAAAAAGGAGTTAGGGACCGCTTTGGTTTTGGTCCTAAGCTTCTGGCGGACTACAAGGGCCTTCGCGGAGATCCCTCTGACAATATCGTGGGAATCGCCGGGATCGGGGAAAAGACCGCCACTACGCTCATCGCGGAGTTCGGAAGCGTGGAGGAAATCTATAAAGTTCTGGATAAAAAAGGAGGGGAAGAAAAAATTAAAAAAGCCGGCATTTCCCCGAGGATAATAGAACTTCTGAAAAATGGAAAGGAAGAAGCGGAGTTCAGCAAGATGCTGGCGACTATCAGGCGCGACGCTCCCGTTGATTTTGCTTTACCTGAGAAGGAGTTTCGACAGAGCATAGATATAGACAAGGCCACGGCTCTATTTAATGAATTGGATTTCAGGACTTTGGGTGCGAGGCTCAAGAGTGTTTTAGGAATCAAAGAAGAGAAAAAAAAGGTTGATCCTGCCATGTCTTTATTCCAGGACATCTCTCCGGAAGAAATAAAAAAAACCGGAATCGCCCTCTGGCTCATTGATTCAAACCGTTCCGAGCCGGGGCTGGAAGAAATATGCGAATATGCCAGAAATAACGATTTTACAAAAGCCAGTGAAATGATATTCGCGGAGCTTGATAAGAGGGGATTGAGGAAAGTCTATGAGGATATAGAACTCCCGCTTATTTCCGTCATTAAAAAAATGGAGGAAAGGGGTGTAAAGATAGATAAGGGTTTTCTGCGCGGGCTTTCCAAGACATATCACGCCGAGCTGGATAAGTTGGAAAAAAAAATATGGGAGCTGGCCGGTACGGAATTCAATGTGAACTCACCGAAACAGCTGGGAGAAATACTTTTTGACAAACTGGCACTGACAGCGAAGGGCTTGAAGAAAACCGAAGGCGGAGCCAGGTCGACAAGGGAATCTGAGCTGGAGAAACTCCGCGAATCCCACCCAGTCGTCCCTCTCATATTCGAATACCGCGAGCTCCAAAAGCTTCTCTCGACATATATCGATACCATACCTCCCATGACTGACGAAAATGACCGTCTGCATGCTCATTTCATACAGTCGGGCACGACCACCGGACGAATGTCTTCCCAGGGTCCGAATCTCCAGAATATTCCCATCAAGACTGACTTGGGCAAGGCCATTCGCAGGGGATTCATAGCCGAGGAGGGTTTTGTATTGGCATCCCTTGATTATTCACAGGTAGAGCTTCGCATAGCGGCATTCATGTCCGGGGATGAAAAACTCATTGATATTTTTCGAACAGGAGTAGATGTCCATACCGCCGTGGCATCCGAAGTTTTTGATGTCCCTCTGGAGAAAGTCGATAAGGAAATGAGGAGAAAGGCAAAGGTTATTAATTTCGGAATACTTTATGGAATGGGAGTCAGTGCCCTGAAGCAGAATTTAGGAACAGACAGGGTCGAAGCCCAAATGTTTTACAATAATTATTTCCAAAAGTTTTCCGGTCTGGCATCCCACCTGGACGGCATAAAGGCTGATGTGGAAAGAAGGGGATATACGGAAACTTTTTTTGGCAGGAAGAGATATTTCGAAGGAATAAATTCAAAAATTCCATATATAAAAGCTATGGCGGAGAGAATGGCCATCAATGCTCCTTTCCAGGGGACAAGTGCGGATATAATAAAAATCGCAATGAAGAGGGTGGATGATTACATCGAAAAAGAAGGATATGGCAATGATGTTTTTCTGATTCTCCAGGTGCACGATGAGCTCGTCTATGAGATCCGCGAAGGATTGGCTGATAAAGTTGTTCCTGCTATTGAGAAGATAATGGAAGGCATCATAGATCCCAAGGATGTGAAGGGCATCACCTGCGCGGTCAATAGCGCTGTCGGCCGGAGCTGGGGAGAATTGGAATAAATACATGATTTATTTTTTACACGGGAATGATATCGATAAGGGAAGGGTCAAAGTCCATGACCTCACGGCTTCATTGTTGAAAAAAAAGCCCGACGCTTCTTTTTTCAAAATGGATTTGCCGGGCTGGGATGAAGCACTGTTGGAGAGCTACATCGGCGGCCAAGGTCTTTTCGAAAGTAAATACATAATCTTTATTGACCGCGTCTGTGAAGACAAGAAAATAAAGGAATCCTTTTTATCCAAAATTAAGGAAATGGCAGACTCGTCAAATATTTTCATCATCCTTGAAGGCAAGTTGGACAAGGTTACCCTGGGGAAAATTGAAAAGAGATCGGAGAAGACGCAGGAATTTGTATTGACGGAGAAGGCTGGCGCAAAAAAAGAAGAGTACAATGTCTTTGCTTTGGCGGACGCTCTGGGAAAAAAGGACAGGAAAAGCCTGTGGATTCTGTATAGAAAAGCAATTGACAGGGGGGAAGCGCCGGAGGCCATACACGGAATGCTGTTTTGGAAAGTGAAAACTATGATTTTAGGTTCCGGGAATGAAGACCTTTTGGTCTTGGCTGAACAATTGATCGATGTCTATCACGAAGCCAGAAGAGGGAAGCATGAGTTAGAGACTGGATTGGAAGTATTAATATTAAGTATTTAGGGAATTGAAAAGGGCGGTCTCGCACAGAGACCGTCCTACTCCGTCTTCATTACATTGTCTTTCTGATCAGACTGATTTGGTTGATCATTTTAGTGTAGATGGCTTCGGGACTGTCCATCACATCCACTGCCACGGCGTGAATCTTCTTTCCCTTACTTTGGCCCTGGTTAAATTTTTTGGCCATTAACTCAGAGCTTTTAATATTGATTAATATTGCCCCTCTGTCCGTGATGAACACAAAGTCTACACCTGACTTGTCCTCTTTGAGGTATTTAGGACTATGGACCCAGTTGATCAGCCATTTGGGAGTGGCAGACCTATCCTTCATTTTTCGGAAGGCTTCGTCAACCAAGGATTCCGCCCTGTCGCCAAGCTGATAACCTATGATGTGATACGCTTTTTCAAGAGACGGATCACAGTGCAACTCTACAGCAATTCTATCGGCACGATCGAAGCGCATACGCACCTCCTCTGGTTAAGGTTTGTTCCATTAAAACTTTATAGCAGATGCGTGAACAAGTCAATGGTGCCCCGAACAAGAGATTATTATAACCATATTCTCGGATAGGGAATATATGCAAAGTCTATACAATCGGCTGGTTTATATGAAGGCGATGAGCTTAAAAGAGTTCTAAATCATACCTATGGTGAGTACATGATATACTGGTAAAATGAGTTTCTTTAAATTTAAGAAAGAAATACAGACGGCAGACCTAAAACTCTCAGATTATGATCAAATTTGGAGTAAATTTTGCTTTCTTGATGAAACCGGAAGTCTGAATAATCTTACGGATCCGTTCTTCAGTGTTGGTATTATTAAAATGAGTCAGCCATATTATCTTATGAATAAGATTTTATATGAAAGAAATAAAAGAAATTTCCACGATGAAATGCATTTTAATAGACTCTCAAAAAAGAATATCGAATTTGCAAAATTTGCAGTAGGAGCATTTTTTGATACAAAAAGTACAAACTTTTATTCATATTCTATTGATAAAGAAGGAGAGTACTTCAAGAAGGAATTCGATGGTGATCCATGGAAAGCTTATGAACAACTTACGATTAGATTACTTGAAGCCGCTCTATCAGAAAAAGAAATTCTTATTTTACTTGCTGATCATGTAACAACACCCAGAGAAATTAAATTTGAGGTCAATGTAAAAAAGAATGTTAACAGTAAACTCGGTAGATTGGCACTTGCTGGTGTGTGTCGCATAAATTCACATTCAAATGACCTATTGCAAGTAGTCGATTTGATTATCGGGGCTGTAAGTTATGATCTAAAAATAAAAACTGGTGCGATAGAAGGTAATAGTTCTTGTAAAAGAGAGTTGCTTGATTGCTTGAAAAAGAATTTGGGGACTGATGATTTTTTAAATGGTTTTAAAAACAGAAATTTCAACATCTTTGTTGATAAAAGTATGAAATTACGATTACCACTAACATAACATAGACAACCAAGCTTAATAAATTAGATAAATGAAAAAGAGCAATCATCCTAACGGTTGACGCCCTTTTTCGGTACAATTAGAGTATATAATATATTGAAGAATAAAACAAGGTTGTCGTTACTTCTTTTGTAGGGTATGGATCAGTGCAGATCATTTGTGCCCCGAACAAGAGATTATTATAACCATATTCTCTGATAGGGAGTATATGCAGGGGTTGTATAATCGATTGCTTTTTATAAAGGCAATGACAAAGCAAGGACTTTCAGGTTAACATGGAGGAATGGATAGTAATAATAGAAAAGTCAAAAAGAATGATTTTAGACCGATAGAATCTTTGGAGGGTAAGAGAAACTACAAGATTTATTATAGGATAGAACGTGATGGATCAACTACTGAAAGAGTATTTTTAAACGTGCCGTCTATCTCACTTAGGGAAGAAATTATATGCAAACACTATCTTTCATTTCTCGGAAAGAATTTTATCCAAGAAACAATAGGAGTTAATTTTAAATCAAGAGATAATCCATGGGATTTTGAGTTAGAATTGAGTAACGGATCGAAGTTTAATCTAGAAATTACTTCTATCGCTGATAGTGAATGGTGGCGTGAAAAAACAAAAAGAGAAGAAACATTTGAAAAAATGACAAGGCAAAAAAAGATAAAATTTAAATTTCTGAAGAAAATGATCTCATGGTTTGGTGAGATTGATGATAAACAACAATTGTCAGTTAAAAACCTTGAAGAAGAAAAAGTTGGACTGACTGATTTAATTCCAAATCCATTTCTTGATGAAAAAGCCAGGATTTATATAAGCGATTCAAAGACAGAAGAAACATCGTTTAAGGATATTGTTTGTCGAGCTATAAATAATAAAAATAAAAAGCTCCATGAGGGGAAAGAAAAGACTGTCTTAGTTATTGATAATAGAACCAGCAAATTTAACATGTCTGATTATCAAGATATGGTAGAAGGTTTGAAGATTCAATTAGGTGTCTCACTTTTTCCTGAAATATATCTCTATACAGGATATTATTCGGATGATGATGGTCAAAATGCAGAATACTCATTTGCTCCGATGAAATTACCAAAAGAAATGAGTGATAAGC
>JAUYLM010000058.1 GCA_030698965.1 bacterium | reverse complement strand
CGGCTTGCACCTGATTCTCTTTTGGTGACAAAAGCGATATGGTGATGGAATAGTCTGATACTTGTGGGAACGCAAGATAACAAATACATGAGCTTCCAAGGGTTTGGCTGTTCGCCAATTAAAAAGTTACGCGAGCTGGGTTCAGACCGTTCAGAAGTTGAATGAACGGTCGCAAAAAAGAGGAATAAGGAAAATTTAGAAAAGTAAGAAAGTGAAATTCGACTGTTGAACAGTCTGAATCACTTCGGGAACTTTTCGTCTAAGATTGGGCGTTCTCAAAAGGAACGAACAATCAAATTGAGAAAGATTAATCAAATCACGGCGGTCACTCATAGTAATATGAGATGATCAAGTTAACTAAAATCGGTGGAATCCAGTTACTCGTAAGGGTCTGGACAATATCGAGGGAAGTTAGTATAATAAAATCATGAATGATGAAATAATAAATGTACTCAAAGAAATGCGCGACTTGCAAAAAGAAGCGATTAAGAATCAGCAAGAAGCAGTAGCACTAGTCAAGATGACTCAAAAATCTATAACCAAAAAATTATTGATTTTCTTGGCTGTAGTCGTTCTTGCAATTCTTTTCATGAATTTTATTAGATAACACCCGTAGAGACTAAACGTTAACGCTCCTCGGCAAATTTATTTGTCTGGGAAGAAGCTATAGTCCATTGCAATGAGTAATCATTGATAACAAGCGTGAGACAGGTTGGTCTCCTATCTACTGCAGGCGTTGATTCTTGAGGGGAGTTGATTTTAGTAGAGTTTTGCTACTTCACGAAGCGATTCGTGATGACAATGTGGCTAATAACGGTGGAATCTTGTGGACGCTCGGATCCGTTGATGACTTTTATTGATTTAGTCCATCATTAAAAGTACAATGTATCTATGAAGATACTTGAGGACCAGAAAAAACAAGACAATACCGTGGGAAGTCGATCTAAAACTCATCTAGCCTATATTGCTGGATTTCTCGATGGTGATGGAAGTGTAATGCTTCAGGTAAAAAAGAGAAAAGATGGTGCATTGAAAAGAAGATTCATGACCACGATTTGTTTTTACCAAGACACTCGCCATGAGAAAAACTTGTATTGGATTCAGAAAATTTTAAGAATTGGTTACATATCCAGAAGAAATGACGGAATGACTGAACTTAGAATAAACGGATACAGTCAGGTGAATAATATTATCAAGCTGATATTACCCTATGTTAAGTTTAAAAAACTTCAATGTGAGGCATTGCTCAAAGCTTGTAAGGTATTATTAAGTACCACGCTTAGAAAGTTAGATAAAAAACAATTATTGAAAATTGCCGATTGTATCTTGGTTATACAGAATGAAAATTATGTAACCAAAAGAAAAAAGACAAAAGAAGAATTGTTTAAAATGTTAGATTTGACCCCGTAACGACTTATTCGTTTCTGACGAATAGACTTGCATGTTGAGGAATCATTTCTTTGAAAATGACAGCTCATGCTTGTAATACGCCAACATCCACTTTTGTGGATGAAGATATAGTCTGTGCTCCTCGTGAGAGGGGAATAACGCGACGAGAGGACCAAATTGAACCGACCTCTGGTCTGACTGCTGTCCTGCCAAGGGCACCGCAGTGTAGCTATGTCGGGAATGGATAACTTCTGAAAGCATCTAAGAAGGAAGCCAGCCCCAAGATTAGGAATCGTTTGAGACCCCTGGGAGATGACCAGGTTGATAGGCTTTAGGTGTACGCACAGCAATGTGTTGAGCCGTGAAGTACTAATTCGTCGATCCTATTAGGAAATTTAAGAACCACAATTGTTTGTCTATAACAAATACATTTACCTTAACAAAATTGAGACTTTGAGCGGTGAGGGAGTCTTTTCGAGAGCGAAGCGGTCCGAAAAGAACTCCCGAGCGCAAGCGAAAAGTCCAATTTTGATTGAACCCTATGTTCTGGTGGTTCGGCGCTATGGAAACACCCGTTCCCATTCCGAACACGGAAGTGAAACGTAGTTGCGGCGATGATAGTCCTATGGGCGAAAGTAGCTAGCCGCCAGTACAGAGTGTTCAATATGTGCTAAAATACCGTCATGGCAACCTGGTCATCTAGACGAAAATTGGCGTACGGAGGAAGTATTCTGATCGTATTTCTGGCAATAGCTGTGTCGGCTGTTTTTTCTTTTTTATATAAATCCCCGACATGCTTTGACAGCATAAAAAATGGGAATGAGCTAGGCGTGGACTGCGGAGGCTCATGCGTGAAGCTCTGTCAGAGCGCTTTCCTTCCTCCTGTTGTGAAGTGGGGAGGTGGGAAGTATGAAAAGATCGCTGATGGGATCTATAACATCGCCTCATACATAGTAAACCCAAATACTGATGGAGCGGCTGTAAACGTTCCCTATAAGTTCACTCTCTTTGATAGCGAGGGAATATTGATAACCGAAAGAAAAGGTTTTGTTACTCTGCCGGCACATCGCAATGCACTGGCTTTTGAGTCTGCGGTGGACGTCGGGCGCCGAAACCTGGCAAAAGTAACTTTTGAATTCACCTCTCCTCCTGAGTGGTTCAAGTCCTATGATTCGCTGAATGGCCTGGTAATTCTCGATAAAAAATACAATGAAGAAGAAAATAGATCGTCGCTTCAGGCGGTTTTGGAAAATAGGAACCTGACTCCTTATGGCAATATTGCTGTTTCGGTAATATTGTACGATAGGCGTGATAATGCCATTGGTTTTTCCCGAACCAAGATAGACGCTATAAGCTCCCAGGGGAAGGAAATAGCTCCATTCACGTGGCCGACAAGCCGTGGAGGAAGGGTCACTTCGATAGAAGTGCTGCTGTCCGGCAGCCCTTCCCAAGACCGTTAATCCGACATGAAAAATATTTTTAAAAAAGCTCTGGAAATAGACTGGATTCTTTTCTGTGCCACTCTGCCTCTGCTGGGAGCCGGTCTTGTGACAATGAATTCATTCACCGGTGACAGCCAGTTTTTTATCAGGCAGGTCATTTGGATATTCGTTGCGATCACTATTTTTTTTAGCTTAAGTCTTGCGGATTTCCGTTTCCTGAGGAAGACCTGGGTATCAGTTGCTCTTTTTATTATTTCATGCGTACTTCTCAGCGGACTTTTCTTTGTAGGTAAAGTATCGCACGGAGCCGTGAGCTGGTTCAATCTCGGGCTTTTTTCATTCCAGCCGGCTGACATCATCAAGCTGGTTATCATTATCATTCTTGCGAAATACTTTTCGAGAAGGCACATAGAAATAGCCAATATACGACATATTCTCGTTTCAGGTTTCTACGCCGCGGTTATCTTCTTCCTCGTCCTTATTCAGCCGGACTTTGGTTCAGCCGTCATCATTTTCTTCATATGGCTCGGCATGGTTCTCGTATCTGGTATTTCAAAAAAACACCTTCTGGGAATGTTTTTTCTCGGAATTATTTTTTCTGCGAGCCTGTGGGTATTCGTATTCAAAGATTATCAGAAAGACCGTATAAAAAGTTTCATATACCCCCTGACTGACATTCACGGCACAGGGTATAACGCCTACCAGTCAGCTATTGCGGTAGGTTCAGGTCAGTTGTGGGGCAAGGGCGTCGGATACGGTACGCAGTCACGTCTGAAATTCCTTCCGGAGTACCAAAGTGATTTCATTTTCTCAGCTTTTGCCGAGGAGTGGGGCTTCGCGGGGGTCATAATTCTTTTCCTTATGTATGGAATAGTCGTATGGCGCATTGTCAGGATCGCCATGCGCGGAGAAACGAATTTAGAGATGCTTTTTGGCTCCGGATTGGCTATATTCCTGATAGTTCATTTCTTCATCAATGTTGGCATGAATATGCAGCTTCTTCCTGTTACCGGACAGACGCTTCCTTTTCTAAGTTATGGAGGAAGCCATCTTGTAACTGAGTTCGCGGGTCTCGGCATCCTCATGGGGATGCGGCGGAACTCGCGTGTAGCTCATAAGGATTCTACCAAGGACGAATTTATCGGGGCTTAGCTTCAGAGTAGATTTTCATGGTCGAATCAAGCATTGTTTCTAGACTGAACTTTTCCGTGACCTTCTGGCGCAGAGCGGATCCGTACTCCTTCTGCACGTTTTTATGATTCAAGAGGAACTCCAAGGCATGGGCGATCTCTTCACTTTTCTTGGGCTGAATGAGAATTCCTGACTTCATATCATCTATTATTTCCGGTATTCCTCCGACTGTTGTGGCAATGACAGGCAGTCCGGCGTATCCTGCTTCTATGACGCAATATGGGAGACCCTCCTTGACCGAAGGAAGGATGAAAATGGAAAATCCCTTTAGGTATTCGGCTGCATCTTTCACGTATCCAGCCAAGACTATGTGCTTTTCCAGACTCTTTTCCTTAATGAGATTTTCAAGATATTTCCTCTGATCCCCTTCTCCTATGATGAAAAAGATAATTGAAGGGAAGTAATTCACCAGCTTTTCTATGGCGCTTATGGCATAAATCAGGCCTTTGTTAGGATGAAGTTCGGCTATGGTTCCAACAACAATTCTTTTTTCCAATGATTCCGCGATCACGGACTGCAGGAAAAGACGGGCGCTGCTTGTTCCAAAAAATGTCGTTGGAGAGATGCCGAGAGGAATCAGGTGCAGCTTTTTAGAAACATACGGGAATGGCCGTGCCTGGTCGAGTTCTTTTTCCGAGAGAACAATGACATGAGTACAGAAAAACATCGTCAGCCACGAAAAGAAATAGATCGCAGTTTTCTGATACCATGGCCTGTCTTCATTGAATGTCCAGCCATGTACCGTATATATGATTTTCTTTACCTTTAAGATTCTGGCGGCGAGCGATCCGAGTCCCGCTGCCTTTGGGCTATGGAGGTGTAGGATATCCGGACGGACATCCCTGATTACTTTGATAATATCAGCAAGGGAGGCACCGTCCTTAAGGACATTCATATCCCTGGCCAACGATCCAATGGGCCGTGTCGTTACCCCGGCCTCTCTGAGGCGATCGCGAAGCAACCCTTCACCGCCTAAGGCCACAACTGCCTCATGCCCAATTTTTTTACTATGAACAGCCAAATCAAAGACGTGTTTCTGAGCTCCGCCCCAATTGGACTTGGTAATAATATAAAGGATTTTCACGCTTTTACAGTACCATTTTCCGCGCTTTTATGGTAGTATCCCGCGTATGAATATAGTTCGAAAAAAAGAGGCATTGATGCTCTTCGTGGGGGATATTTTTGTACTTTTCCTCTCTCTTTATCTTGCTTTAACCTTAAGATACGGGGAAATACCTTCCGAGGAAACGATGCTGGGGCACATTATTCCATTTACAATACTCTTTATTGTATCCATACTGATCAGCTTCATTGCCGGTCTGTATGAAAAGCATACCCTGGTCTTGAAGAGAAGGCTTCCCGTCATTCTCACCGAAGTGCAGATAGCCAATGCTGTCATCAGCATCGCTTTCTTCTATTTCATTCCCTACTTCAACATTACTCCAAAGATAACCCTTTTTATTTACCTCGTAATTTCCCTTATCATAATGGTGGCATGGAGGATGGCTGTCGCGCAGAGCTTCGGCGGACGGCGAAAGTACAACGCTCTCCTGATCGCCAATGGGAATGAGGTCAAAGATATTTATCATGAAATAAATAACAATGCCAGATACGGGATTACTTTCGTGGAGTGGGTAGATACTTCAGTGGCGCATCTAAAGAGCGATGAAATCATCTCCACAATAAAAGAAAAGGATGTATCCCTAGTTGTTGCAGATTTCAGCAATCCAAAAGTTGACGCTGTCATGCCGGCTCTTTATCGTCTGATCTTTTCTGGTGTGCGGTTCGCAGATGTTCAGAACATGTACGAAGAAGTTTTCGATTCGGTTCCGCTCTCCCTCATCAATGACACCTGGTTTATTGAAAATGTTTCTTCATCCGCAAAGACATCCTTTGATATCTTTAAGAGAGTCATGGATATCACTGTATCAGGCATTGCCCTCCTTCTTTCTCTTGTTTTCTACCCCTTTGTATATATCGCGATCAAGCTCGATGACAGGGGAGTCCTGTTCAGCTATCAAGATAGGGTTGGTCAAAATAATAAGATCATCAGGATCATGAAATTCAGGACCATGAGTATAGCAAATGACGGAGGTCAATGGGGCAGACAGAAGAATACCGTGACCAGAGTCGGGGGGTTCCTAAGAAAGACTAGAATTGATGAATTGCCCCAGTTGTGGAATGTCTTTAAGGGTGACATTTCCCTTGTCGGTCCGAGGCCGGAATTTGCCAATGCTGTCGCGTCTTATTCGGCGGAGATTCAGTATTACAATATCCGACATATCGTGAAGCCTGGGTTGTCAGGCTGGGCTCAGATATACGCCAAACATCCTCATCATGGAATAAATATGGAAGAGACGAGTAATAAGCTTTCTTACGATCTTTTTTACGTCAAAAACCGCTCTATTCTTATCGATCTGAAAATAGTTCTCCGGACCATAAAAGTCCTGATCTCATTTGCAGGCAAGTGATATTTATATATAATAAGAAGCTATGATATTAAAAACACGAATTATCGCCGTATTCCTGCTTATTTTGGCTGTTATTATCGGATACTATAATTATTCCAGCAAGCCTTTCAAACTTGGACTCGATCTGAACGGAGGGACACATTTGGTCTACAGAGCCGATGTTTCGAAGATCGAGCCGGGAGAAGTCGATGATTCTATGAATGCCCTTAGGGATGTAATAGAGCGCAGGGTCAATGTCTTCGGTGTTTCAGAGCCGATTGTCCAGATAGAGCGCGGAGGGTTTCTCGATTCAAAAGAAGCTCAGGAAAAGCTTATAGTAGAACTGCCGGGAGTGACCGATGTCGAGGAGGCGATAAAGAGTATTGGACAGACTCCATTTCTAGATTTTCGAATTTCAACCGCCGAGGATCAGAGAGAAATAGAGGACTTGAAATTGGAAGGAGAAGCTGAATATGCTGAAATGATCAATCGTCTTCAGGATACCGGTCTGACTGGAAGAATGCTCGATAAGGCTCAGCTCGTATTCGATCCGAATACCGGCCAGCCTATCGTCTCACTTACCTTTACAGGTGAAGGACGCGAACTTTTTGCTGAAATTACGAAGAATAATATTGGAAATGTAATCGGAATATTCCTTGACGGAAATCCTATTTCTATGCCGGTTGTACAGGATGAGATCCGTGACGGAAAAGCGCAGATCTCCGGTTCATTTGATGTGAATAGCGCGCAGGAACTAGTCCGAAATTTAAATTATGGAGCTCTGCCAGTTCCAATCGAGCTTATCTCTACGCAGACAGTTGGAGCATCGCTAGGACAATCTGCTGTAAGTGGTGGGGTGAGGGCTGGGATAATTTCTTTTATAGTAATTGCCGCTTTCCTTTTGATCTGGTATCGCCTGCCAGGCTTGGTAGCTATTGTTTCTTTGGGTGTTTATACAGTGATCATGCTTGCCTTATTCAAACTGGTACCAGTGACATTGACTGCGGCGGGCATTGCCGGATTCATACTATCGGTGGGAATGGCCGTTGATGCGAACATCCTCATTTTCGAAAGAATGAAAGAGGAGCTTAGGAGGGGCAGGGAAATACCTGATGCTGTGCGGGAAGGCTTTGCCAGAGCCTGGCTTTCCATCCGTGATTCGAACACGTCTAGCATTATTACCGGGCTTATTCTCTACTATTTCGGCAGTACCTCAATAGTTACAGGATTTGCTCTAGTGTTCCTCATCGGAGTGGTTGTCAGCATGTTCACGGCCATAACCGCTTCCAGAGTCTTTCTTTATGCCGTCACTCCCAGAACATCCACCAAATTTTCCAGATTTCTGGTAAATAACGGTTTTAGCAGATTAAATAACACCAAATAACATGTTCGTCGTAACTTACAGAAAATTCTTTTATATCATCTCCGTTGTTCTGATGGCCGGATCCATTGCGGCGATAAGTATTTGGGGTCTGAATATGGGAATAGATTTCAAAGGAGGGTCTATTCTAGAAATAGAATATCCTGAAGGCAGGCCGGACCAGATCGCTCTTTCGAAAGCTCTTGCGCCATTGGACCTAGGGGCATCAATAAGGTCTACAGGAGATGACGCCTATTTGATTCGCATGAAAGAGATTGGCCAAGAGGAAAAATCATCACTGCTCTCTGTACTATCTACCTTAGGAACCGCGATGGAGAAGCGTTTCGATTCCATTGGTCCGGTCCTGGGAGATGAAGCTCTCCGCAAGGCTATTTTTTCTCTCGTCCTAGTCATCGCGGCCATCATTCTTTTCATTGCTTACGCTTTCAGAAAGGTCTCAGAGCCGATCTCTTCATGGAAATATGGAATTGTGGCTATTATTGCTCTTATACACGATGTTCTCATCCCTACAGGTGTTTTCGCGGCTTTGGGGTATTTTGCCGGGTATGAAATCGACACTCTCTTCATTACCGCCCTTCTGGTGGTCCTCGGCTTCTCTGTCCATGATACTATTGTCGTTTTTGACCGAGTTCGAGAAAATTTGAAGGATGCTAGCGCCAAGAAGCCGTTCGAGGAAATAGTCGGAGAGAGCATCAGCCAGACATTTACAAGGTCTATAAACACCTCCTTGACGACCCTGCTGGCCCTTGTGGTGCTTTACTTCGTTGGAGGCGAGTCTACACAGCACTTTACCCTGGCTCTTATCATCGGTATGATTGCAGGTACATACTCATCTATATTCCTCGGTTCACCGCTGTTGGTGACGATAGAGAAGTGGCAGAAGAAGGCGAAAAAATAACTACAGATGCCTCAAAAGATGATGTTTAAGAATTGACTTTGTTTATTTTCATACCTAGTATATAATTACATCATCTTAATCTAGACTCCTCCAGAAAACATAGAAAAAGCAAAAAATAATGTCCAGCATATAAGATCCAATATGATCTTTGAGAATAAGATTCTTGTTATTCGTGGGCAGAAGGTTATGCTAAGTTTTCATTTAGCTGAAATCTATGGAATTGAACCTAGGGCATTGATGCAGTCAGTGAAAAGGAATCTAGGCAGATTCCCAGAAGATTTTATGTTTCAGCTTACTGAAAAAGAGTTTGGAAACTTGAAATCACAATTTGTGACTTCAAGTTGGGGAGGATTGAGGAGGGCTATGCCATATGCATTTACTGAACACGGAATAGCAATGCTCTCTTCTGTCTTAAACAGTCCACGAGCTATTCAAATGAATATTTACATTATTCGAGCTTTCATTAAAATGAGGGAAATACTGGCTATTGATAAGAATATTGAGCTAAAACTATTACAATTTCAAAAGGAACTTGATAAACGAGGAGAAGATATTGATCACATTCTCCATATCCTCAAAAACCTATTAGATGAGCCAATTAAGCCTCCAGGACTTCTCGGTTTTGTTGATTCCAGCAAGTAATTCAAAACCGCTTGACTTTATTCCGTGGGTAAGTAGAATGATATCCACGCCTCAAGAAGGGCCTGCTTTTTGAAAATTTGTTAGTAAGTTATGCACATAAGAACGTGTTCAAAGAATTACGTATGTGCAAGTAACTGTTTATTTAAAAACAATGATTCTCGCCCCTATTATTCACTAGGGGCACGGGCGAAGAAAGAACTCTGTGTAGCTAAAAGGATTCAAGGTAAGAAAGTTAAATTTAAAAGATTTCTGTTCTCTATTTTGTTCCGTTCATTTTAGTTAAGAGTTTGATCCTAGCTCAGGATGAACGCTGGCGGCGTGGATAAGGCATGCAAGTCAAACGGGCTGTGTAGCAATACATAGTCAGTGGCAGACGAGGTAGTAGTAAATAGGTACCAACCCTTTAGTCAGGAATACCTCATCGAAAGATGAGTTAATACTTGATGGTCTCTTAGGAGTAAAGATTGCTGTTTACAGCATTTGCTAAAGGATGGGCCTGTTCAGTATCAGCTAGTTGGTAGGGTAATGGCCTACCAAGGCTTAGACGCTTAGGGGACCTGAGAGGGTGACCCCCACCGATGGAACTGAGAGACGGTCCCTACACCTACGGGTGGCTGCAGCCGAGAATATTCGACACTGGGCGAAAGCCTGATCGAGCGACGCCGCGTGGTTGATGAAGTCCTTCGGGACGTAAAAACCTTTTGCCAGGGAGAAAGTTTATTGATAGTACTTGGCGAATAAGAGGTTGCTAAACTCGTGAACTGTAGGATTAAGCTCCTACATTCCAAACTAGCATCAAAAATTGGTATTACCGTGCGCGACTTAGAGTTGAAAGACTCTTTGAAAATTCGGCTTATATGCTGGAAACCTAAAGAAGGCTGCGTCTCTTAGGAGATCTTCTCTAGGCAATCAGCAGGGAAGTCGCTCAATATAAAAATTGGGTTGACCCCTCAGAGACTGATCTCATAGGTGAGAAATCACAGATGAGTGAGATAGATAGATATAGTGCTATCTATAACACGCCGAACCCTCCTCATTAGAAGAGGTGATGATATAGTCCAATCCTTATAGTGATATAAGAAAATAAAAAGGCCAGCAGCAGCGGTAATACGAGTGCCTCAAGCGTTATCCGGAATCATTGGGCGTAAAGGTTGTGTAGGTGGTTATATTAGTCTTCTGTTAAATT
>JAUYLM010000053.1 GCA_030698965.1 bacterium | reverse complement strand
CCAGAGCCGGTTGTAGAACCTGAACCAGTTTCTGAACCAGTCGTAGTGCCGGTAACCGAGACAAATACGGTGGCAACAACAACCACAGAGACCGCAACAACAACAGAGACAACAACCACAGGATCAACAGCCACATCTACTCCTACGGCCTCTGAGCCGGCTCCAGAGCCTGAACCTGTGGCTGTAGAACCTGAGCCTGCACCTGAGCCTGCGGCTGTAGAACCAGAGCCGGTTGTAGAACCTGAACCAGTTTCTGAACCAGCTCCCGCAGAGGAAGTTGCGGTGGCTGATGAACCAGCGCCAGCTGTATCGGAAACTGCGGGGGAATAACATCACATTTCCAGCCACTATAGTTAACTGTAGTGATGAGAACTGAGATATACACTGGAGGCAAGTAGCATATCACGGTAATGCCATGCTAAACCCGGAAATTAAAGAAATACGTGAGATTTCAGCAGATACTGCGCGTGATATGAGAAAAAATATAAATAAGATGGAGAATATTCTGCTTTCATCAGATTCAAAGTCAGAGCATTTAAGGAGTATGTGGACACCACAAAGTTTCGCCGCTTGCGAGAAAGGATAATGATGAAAAAATATGCTTAATAATCTTATTTTAAAAAAGCTGGAGCAAATATCCATATTGCTCGGAGAATTAAAAGAACTTCTCGGTGTTCCATTTCTAGAGTTCAAGTCGACATTTAGAAACATTCGTTCCAAAAATATTTACCATCTCAGTCTAGAGATTGACTTGACTTCCGTTGTATCTGAGACTACTCTCATGTGATGGATATAGTTTGTATATACTGTAAATCTCAAGATTTCGTAAAAAGAGGGATCCGAAAAAACAAATTCGGCAATGCTCAATTGTATGTTTGCAGGAACCCCCTTTGTGCCCGTACGTTCACCGTCAAAGACATCAAAGGAAAAAAGTTCCCTTTGAAATTTGTCCTGGAGACAATCAGCTATTATAATCTCGGATTTACGTTCGAGCAGTCATGCTCCCTCGTAAAGGCAAAGCTCGGTGCCTCCCCGGATCCGCAGACAGCTTCGGAATGGTATGAGGAGTATAAGCCGCTGTG
This sequence comes from bacterium, assembly GCA_030698965.1. Lineage (GTDB taxonomy): Bacteria > Patescibacteriota > Minisyncoccia > Phycocordibacterales > PALSA-1337 > CAIOGI01. The sequence continues at coordinate 4,266 of JAUYLM010000053.1, read as the reverse complement.
CAGGTATGAGCGCCTCCGTCCGTATGCCGTGAAATACTGCGCACCAAAAGATACGGTGGAAGTCGTGACCCTGGCCCACCGCCAGCTCTACCGCTTTCGGTATCACCGTGCCAAAACTTATCTGATGCTGGAAGAATTCCGGAATCGTAGCCTGAGGCCTCTGAAAGAATATCTGGATAGCGTCTCCACGGAAACCCCGCATCAGTATTTCCAGGAAGGCGCCAGGATGTCGGAGATAAAGAGCAAGTTTGACAAGTCAGAGATGATCGTTAAGAGCAAGAATAATTTTGCCAATCATCTTGCAGAATTCGTCCTGCCTTCGGTCAAGGAGAATAAGCAGAGGCATGAGGAGCTGCAAAGGTTTTTCATTGCTAATGACAGCGTGACCGTCGCAACCGAGGTGCCGGTGTATATAAGAAGGGAAGATATAGAGCATATGGAAAACGTTTTGAAATTTAAGATCAGCGATAATGGACTTGTGGAACTGAAGGGGAAGAAGCGTCCGGTAGTAATGCCTAAACTTTTGACTGGTCATATCGACTTCGTGCAGATCAGGAACGGCTGTGTCCACCTGCTTGACTATAAGCCGAATGCGGCGAAGGAACAGCCTATAGAGCAATTGACCTGGTATGCCATGGCCATGAGCCGGCTGACTGGACTCCGGCTTTTCGAATTCAAATGCGGATGGTTCGATGAGAAGGATTATTTTGAATTTTATCCGCTCCACGTGGTGAAAAAGATGAATCGAAAAAAGAAAAAGAAAATCAGGTTTAAGGATGGTATAATTGGGGAAATTCCGCGAGATGTTACGATGAAAAAAGCTAAGGTAGTATAATACCATGTATACATTTAAACCCAAAAAACCAATCAGAAGTTTTCGTGATCTGGAGGTGTATCAGAAAACTTTGGAGTGTTCCGTGCTGTTTTCTACGGACATCAAGCCTAAACTTGAGAAACTGCAATACGATCTGCGCGAGGGGATGACCAACTGCGCGCTTTCCATTCCTTTATATATAGCAGAAGCACATGGATTGAGATTCTCGGATTTCAAGGCGGCGGTAACAACTTTGGAAAAAGCCATGCTGGGTTGCAATAAGATGATTGTGTATTATGAGCAGGTCAAAGGAATCTACAGCAAGGGCCTTCCTGCTGATCTGATAGACGATCTTTCCATGCGCTATATGACTGTCCGAGGCAAGATGTTCAGGCTGGAAAAATCCTGGCAGAAATACCGGCAGGCGGATGATGCTCTATCTAGGCTGAAGAGGTAGGACACTCCTAATTGCTCTCTATACAAAAAAATGGTATAGTTTTTATTAGATAGCATGAAAAAAATACTGGTTTTCTTATTGTCTGCACAGATCGTGCAGGCATCCGAGATCAAATTGCACAGAATGACTTTCTATGTTGACCCATATCTTGTGACGGATCATGCGGTAGCACAGGCCCGTCTCCAGAAATATGTGGATGACTTGAATTTCATTCTTGAAAAAAATACAAACCGAAGACTGCTTCTGGATCATGTTAAGACTGAAGCATTTCCGGCTCACGGCTTTTACGGAGGAGGAGTCTTCCCTCAGGAGGATTTTGACATCCTGGTGCAGGTCCGCGCGTCTCAAGTATGGTGGACCTCATACGGAGGAAATGTTTCCTTCAATGAAGACGGTTCCGGTATTATGTACAACCATTGCTGGCTCGGCATATATGATCCTGACGATGTGAGCATATGTTCGGACTACACGATACAGCTGGAGTACCTCGCTCATGAACTGGCACATGTCTTTGGTGCCGGAATAGGAGAGTACTACAGCCATGCTCATATTGACGACAAAACAGGATCACTCCCGGATCTGAGCATGAACATTTCAAATTATCCAAATGATCCGTATTGGAATATCAGCAAATCTCCGTATCTCAAGGACCCTTTGCTGAATCCGTCCCAGCTGATTCAAAGAGAAATCAAGAATCGGGCGGATCTCTTGGAGGCCATGGAATACTCTCCTTTGACTGCGGCTATTCTGAATAGTGGATGCAGAGGCGTATATCTTCCGACTGTTCCTGATCTTTCATGCATCACGATCAAGGTAGTGGATGCTAGAAATGGCATGCCAATGCCAGGATCGGCTGTGAGAATCTGGAGCAGAAGCTCTGCTCTGGATGATGTCGTCGTTACGGACAACCTCGGTACAACATCATTTTCATGGAAGGAATTTCCATTTATGGATATCTTTGGACTGAAGATGGTGAAGGTGTCCAAGGGAGGATACAGACCGGCAGGAATATGCATTTCTGTATTTGATCTTCAGGAGATTAAGCTCCTTGATGGAAAGGACAAGGCGGAATTCATAATTCCACTGGTTCCGTACATTCGAGACGAGATACGCAAGAAGGAGTTTCTTCCAACAAAAAAATGGTAATCATCAGAAAACCTCTGGCGCTAGTCGCCGGTGGTTTTTTTGCTATAATGATCAACATGACGCCTACAATATTCATAATTTTCGGAGTTACTGGAGATTTGGCCGGACGAAAGCTTCTTCCTTCTCTTCTAAATTTGTATGTTAATAAGCATCTTCCGGCTAAGTTTGCCATTGTTGGTTTTTCCAGAAGAAACTTTTCCAGAGAGGAATTCCGCCAGTTCATCCGCGAGCACATGAAGGTCGTTCCGGGGCAATACCACGAAGAAGACATAAAGCATTTTCTTGACCATATGTATTATGAGCAGGGGCTTTTCGACACGCCGGCTTCGTACGCGAACCTGGCCAGCCGCCTGCAGATATTGGATGACGGATTCCACCAGTGTTCCAATAAGCTTTTCCATCTGGCTGTGGCCCCTTCTTTTTATGAGACTATTCTGGAGTATCTGTCAAAATCGGGATTGACCATACCTTGTGCGGGAGAAGAGGGGTGGACAAGAGTCCTTGTCGAGAAGCCTTTCGGAAATGACAGTGACACCGCACGTAAGCTGGATAAAAGACTCGGAGAGCTATTCGATGAAACACAGATTTTTCGTATTGATCATTATTTGGCAAAAGAAGCTCTTCAGAATATCCTTATTTTCAGATTTAACAATACAATATTCGAACCGCTTTGGAACTACGAGCATATTGAGGCGGTGCACATTCGTTTGATGGAAAAAAATGGAATAGAGGGGAGGGGAGGTTTCTATGATGATGTGGGGGCCCTGAAGGATGTGGGACAAAATCATATTCTGCAAATGCTTGCCCTTATCGCTATGGAACCCCCGGAAGCTTTCGATGCTGTATCGATCAGGAAACAGAGAGCGAAGTTGATTTCAAAAATAAAGCCATTGAATTCAAAAAAGTTGGAGGAAGCGGTCGTTCGTGGACAATATGAAGGGTACAGCAGTGAGAAGGGTGTAAAGAGGAATAGCCAGACGGAAACATATTTCAGATTGGAAACATATATAGACACTCTGCGGTGGAAGAATGTTCCTTTCTATTTGGAGAGTGGCAAGGCTATGGCTGAAAGCAAGTCGGAGATAAACATATATTTCAAAGGCAATGATAAGCAGAATATCCTGACCTTCAGGATACAGCCGGATGAAGGAATAAAAATAAAATTCTTTGTGAAGACTCCTGGTTTTGGCATGGTGACCGAGCCTAAGACCATGAAATTCAAGTACAGCGATTCTCCTGCATTCCATGAATTACCAGATGCTTATGAGCGTGTTCTCTACGATGCCATCACTGGGGATCAGACGCTTTTCACAAGTACAGATGAGGTGCTGGCGGCATGGAAATTTATTACCTCTGTTCTTTCGGCTTGGGATAGGATACCATTAAAAATCTATAAAAAAGGATCATCAACATGTCATTAAGCATCGGCATCGTAGGATTGCCAAACGTAGGAAAATCAACATTATTTAACGCTCTTACGAAGAAGAGCGTTTTGGTCGCAAACTATCCTTTTGCTACTATCGATCCCTCTGTTGGTGTAGTGGCAGTGCCGGATGAAAGGCTCTGGAAATTGTCAGAATTTTCCAAATCAGCGAAGACGGTGCCGGCGGCTATTGAGTTCGTAGATATCGCAGGACTGGTCAAGGGCGCTTCGGCGGGAGAAGGGCTGGGCAACCAGTTTTTGTCGAATATTCGGGAGACTGATGCTATTGCAGAAGTGGTGCGAATTTTTGAGGATGACAATATCATTCATGTGGACGGGAAAATTGACCCCTTGAAAGATATTGAAGTAATTAATTTGGAACTGATTTTAGCCGATCTGGAAACTGTTTCGAAGAGGCTGGCAAAT
>JAUYLM010000044.1 GCA_030698965.1 bacterium | reverse complement strand
CGGAAATTGCTTTTGTATTTCCTTGAGCTCGCTTTCTTTCTGAATGAGGAATGTTCCATCTCCGGTATGGCTATGGGCCCATTGCAATATGAAGGAAGAGGTTTCCATCGTGATGTCCTTCGCAATGGCGACACGGTGTTCAGGAAGAAACCTCACCAGATCTCCCAGCCATTCCACCTGAGTTATCTTATTCTCTACCTTCTCCGCCATTTTGGCACTGGGATTCAAAAGTTCCCAATTTTTTTCTTTTGCCAGTTCCTCTATCTGCATACTATTTTTGAAAACCAAAATTCTGCTTCCTTCAGGAAGGTTGGAATTCTGCAGAAGCTCGAGAGTGCTTTTTGTCCCGTCTCCAGAGAGGATCGAATAGCCATTTCCCTCGGGCACTCCTCCGGCCCTTTCCTTGTCTTTTGTGACGTAAATTATTGGGGTTTCTCCAAATTTCATGATAATGTATTTACTATATCATATGGCCATATTTTATGTTATTTCGACGCCTATAGGCAACCTGGAGGACGTGACTCTGAGGGCTATTCGCGTACTCAAGGAAGCCGACATTGTTCTCTGCGAAGACACGCGTGTTACCAAAAGGCTTTTTGAAAAGCACGCCATCTCTTCCCCGATGCTTAGCTATCATGCACATAGCGGAGAGTCGAAAGTAGAATCCATCTTTGAAGAGATAGAAAAAGGAAAAAACATCGCACTGGTTACGGATGCAGGCACGCCGGGGATCTCCGATCCCGGATCGCTCCTCATCTCTCATATCCGCACGAAGTATCCGGATTTAAAGATAGAGGCTATTCCCGGTCCCTCAGCACTTACCGCGGCTCTGTCCGTCGCCGGGGTTCCGACCGACGAGTTCACCTTTCTGGGATTCCTTCCGCATAAAAAAGGCAGGCAGACTCTCTTCAGGGAAATAGCGGAATCAGACAGGACAATGGTTTTCTATGAGTCAACCCATCGAATATTGAAAACTCTTGAGTCGTTGAAGGGAATAAATAAGAAAGTCACAATCGTGCGCGAGATAACGAAAATATATGAAGAAGTTTTGCAGGGAAGCGCGGAAGATATTCTAAAGATCATGGAAACTATTCCGGAAAAGCAGAAAGGGGAGTTTGTTGTCATCGTCTCTGTGTTATAATAGTTCCAATAATTTATAATAAAAATCCACATGTCCAAACGACAATTGCTCTGCCTGCTTGGCGCACTGATAATAGTATTTCTTTTCCTAGGTTTTCCTTCTCTCTGGCATAAGGTCATCGCGGTTCTTGCCGGCTTATCCATTATTATTATTTCCTACAATCTTCCTCAGGATCAGAAGAGGGATCAGATTATCAGGGGGGATACTTTTATTGAAAACAGGCAATAAGTATGAACAAATGGGGAATCATCGCGGTTACGGTATTGCTCTCCATCGGGGCTTCCTCACTATTCGTCCTTCCTTTGAATCAGGAAATGTATGACACTTCGTATCAGGCGGCGGCACCAGTGACGATTCCCCCTCCTTTCGCAGTTACTCACATAGAAACCCCCGATCCTCTGAAGGCTCTCTATATGACCAGTTATGTCGGAGGCCATGAAAAGTTGCGCACCGCCCTCGTCGACCTCATTGACAGGACGGAACTGAACGCCGTCGTTCTGGATATCAAAGACTATACCGGGCGCATTTCATTCAAGGTGGAGGATGAAAAGCTGATAGAAATCGGCTCGGTGGAAAATAGGATTCCTGATATAAAGGAGTTCATAGCATTTCTGCATAGCAAGGATATATATGTCATCGGACGAATTTCTGTTTTTCAGGATTCATTTTTTGTAAAAAGACATCCTGAATACGCGGTCAAGACAAAATCAGGAGCCGTCTGGAAAGACCGCAAGGGAATAAGCTGGCTGGATATAGGAGCCAAACCCGTCTGGGATTACATCACCATGATAGGAAACGAGGCTTATTCCGTCGGATTTGACGAGCTGAATTTCGACTATATCCGCTTTCCCTCGGACGGGGACATGAATGACATCTCATATCCATACAGCCAAGGCAAGGTGAAGTCGCAGGTATTGAAAGAGTTCTACGCTCATCTGGATAAGACGTTCCGCTCAAAGGATATTCCGATTTCCATCGACCTATTCGGCATGACCACATCCAATACCGACGATCTGGGAATAGGGCAAGTACTGGAGGACGCTCTGGCCCACTTTGATTACGTTTCCCCGATGGTTTACCCGTCTCATTATCCTCCGAATTTCAACGGCTGGAAAAATCCATCAGCCATGCCTTATGAGGTTATTTTCTACGCCATGAAAAAAGGGCACGATAGGGCGGTCACTGCCAGCACCACTCCTCTGAAACTGCGTCCATGGCTGCAGGATTTCAGCATCGGGGGGACTTCGTATACTCCTGCCATGGTGAGGGCGCAGATACAGGCAACTTATGATGTCGGACTGACGAGCTGGATGATGTGGAATGCCAGCAACAGATATACGGAAGAGGCTTTACAAATATAAGAACCGGTAGTACCATTAGATTCCGGATGATAGTGTACGCCCTTTAGAGGAAAGAGCGACCCACGCGCTATCAAGAAGTAAACAGCGTAAGTATCTAAGGGTTAAAGTTATGGCGAAATCGGGTAACAACATTCAGAATGATAGGCCCTTCAGAAAGGTCGATGCAGAAAGAATCGTGAGTACGGGAACTCCATGTGGAAACAAGATCCATATCACCTTGCCAAGTCCACTGGTAAGGCCCGGACAAACCAGGCAGATATCGGTCTACCCACACGAAGCAGTGGAAACAATCATGGAACGTGTGAGGACACTTCGAGCCAGTTAACAAGTTAATCAGTTTTAGTCACGGCCCGCGGAGCTTTTATGCTAGCGGGCCGTTCTACTTTTATGAATCTCGTGGTAAAATGTGCACGAAGAATCTCTAAATCTTATGAACGAAGAA
>JAUYLM010000029.1 GCA_030698965.1 bacterium | reverse complement strand
GTCTTGGTCGCCGCTATTGCCTATGCGCGTCCGTACGTCTGGCAGAGAATAGTGACATTCATCTATCCCACCCAGGATGTGCAGGGAGCAGGGTATCAGATAAGGCAGTCTCTGATCGCAATCGGTTCCGGTCAGCTCCTTGGAAGAGGTTTCGGGCAGAGCGTGCAGAAATTCAACTATCTCCCGGAGCCGATCGGAGACTCTATATTTGCCGTGCAGGCCGAGGAGTTCGGCTTTGCGGGCAGTATTGTCCTCATACTTCTTTTCCTTCTTTTCCTCTTCAGGTCTTTTAAGATAGGGTCAAAATCCACAAGCGCCTTCGGTGGACTTGCTGCCATAGGTATTGCTATACTTATCATCATAGAATCGTTCATGAACATCGCTTCCATGCTCGACCTGATCCCATTGTCCGGAATGCCCCTTTTATTCATAAGCCACGGCGGAACGGCGCTCATCATCACGCTTGGAGCGGCGGGAATCATAGCTAATATTTCTAAATACGCAAAAACATGAAAATACTTTTTACAGGAGGAGGAAGTGGAGGGCATTTCTATCCTATTATCGCCATAGCTGAGGCAATTAGTGAAAAAGCCAAGGAAAAGAAGATACTTCCGCCCAAGCTGTATTTCATGTCTCCATCGAAATACAACCCCCGCGCCCTCTTCGACAATGATATTCAGTTCATCCGCGTTCCCGCCGGAAAAATCCGCAGATATTTTTCATTATTGAATATCACTGATTTTTTCAAGACGATCTATGGCGCGGTCAGCGCCCTTCTCGAGATATTCAGGCTCTATCCGGATGTTGTTTTCGGAAAAGGAGGTTACGCCAGCTTCCCGGCTCTTCTTGCGGCCAGAATTCTTCGTATTCCCGTTATCATCCACGAGTCCGACAGCAGGCCTGGAATGGTTAATAAATGGGCGGGGAAGTTCGCAAGGAAAATCGCCCTTTCATATCCGGAAGCCTCGAAGTATTTTAAGAATCCAAATATTGCTTTCACTGGCCTGCCGATCAGAAGGGAAATCATCCATCCATTGTCGAATGGCGCGAGGGAATTTTTGAATCTGGAAGAGTCATTTCCTACTATACTGATATTAGGCGGTTCGCAGGGAGCTCAGAGGATAAACGATGTCATTATAGACGCCCTGCCGGAGCTTGTGAAAAAATATCAGGTCATACACCAGACCGGACGGGATAATTTCCAATCCGTAAAGCAGACTGCCGACTTGATCCTGAAGGACAATCCTAACTCATACAGATACCATCCATTCGACTATATGAATGACTTGTCTCTGCGTATGTCGGCCGGAGCGGCGGACATCGTGGTTTCGAGAGCAGGCTCCGCAATATTCGAGATTGCCGCATGGGGAGTGCCATCCATCATCCTTCCACTGTCAAAAGATGTTAGTCATGACCAGGTAGGGAACGCCTTTTCATACGCCAGGGCAGGAGGATGCGCCGTTATTGAGGATGACAATCTAGCCTCGCATATCTTGGTCGCGGAGATTGACAATATCGTAAATAATAAGTCTATTTCTGATGGTATGCGCTCTTCCGCCAAGGAATTCAGCCATGCTGACGCCGCCATGAAAATCGCCGATGCCATACTGGAAATAGGGCTGGAACATGAGTAATACTTGTGCTATAATCATCGTCTGTAAGTATATTGGTAATTATAAGTTAATTTTTTAAAAATATGGAACCAAATGAAGGAATCAAGGCCTGGCAGTGGGTGGTGACTGTAATTGTCATAATAATCCTCATTGTCCTCGGCTACTATATGTTCAGGGGAGACAATAATACTTCTGATGTGCCAGATACTAACTTATCAGCTACATCTACTCCTGCGGCAGACGCGAACGAGGTCAATAGAGTTGTGGTCGCGGATCAATATCCCGGAAACATTGCGTATGTTTCTTCAGTCCAGCTAGCAAATCCGGGCTTCGTAGTTATTCACAAGGATGACAACGGAAAGCCGGGAGCGGTTATCGGTTCGGCTTACTTTGAGAAGGGAATTAATCCGGGAAGAATCAACCTTACGGAGAGAACTGTTGACGGAGGAATCTACTATGCCGTTCTCCATGCTGATATAAATGGAAATAAAGTATTTGACCCGGCGACTGATTTGCCTTTGAAGGACAGCAAGGGAAATGAAATCATGAAGGTTTTCCGAGCAACTTCGAATGTGACAGAGGTGAAGGGGTAGTAAATCAATCTTGATTTAGAAAAGAAAAAGCTCGCCGAACATAAGTTTTGCGAGTTTTTTCTATATTATTGTTGGGCGGTCAGCTCCTACCATCTGCTTTCCCAGGCACTTTAGTCAACTGAAGTGCTCACAATTGATGTACTGCCTCGCTCTCGGTTTTACCACGAAAAATGCTATAATGCATATATGTCAAAAGAAGTCATAACCCGCTTCCCGCCATCTCCTACAGGCTTCTTGCACATAGGTCGCGCTAGAACGGCTCTTTTCAACTACCTCTTCGCAAAGAAGAATGAAGGGAAGATGATCTTCAGATTTGAAGACACGGACAAAGCCCGCTCCAAAAAGGAATTTGAAGAAAACATGGTCGAGTGCCTGAAGTGGCTGGGAATATCCTGGGATAATCCAACTATAGAGAGGCAGGGTGAGAGGACGGATCTATATAAAAAATACTTGAAGAAACTTGTCGATGATGACAAGGCCTACATTTCAAAAGAAAAAGTTGAAGAGGGCGAAAAAGCCGGACAAGAAAATGATGTGGTCCGTTTCAGGAATCCAAATGCAAAAATTATATTCACCGATCTGATCCGAGGAGAAATTGCTTTTGATACGGAAGAGCTGGGAGATTTTATTATCGCAAGGAACATGGATGACCCCCTCTATCACTTGGCGGTCGTGGTGGATGATTTTGAAATGGGCATCACTCATATCATCCGCGGTGACGACGGCATTTCCAATACTCCAAGGCAAATTCTCATACAGCAAGGTATCGGAGCGCCTCAGCCGATCTACGCGCATCTGCCTCTGATACTGGCTCCGGATAAATCTAAGCTTTCCGGAAGGCATGGAGCGGTATCTGTAACCGATTATCGGGATATGGGGTATCTTCCAGAGGCTTTGATCAATTATCTGGCCCTTCTCGGCTGGAATCCTGGAACCGAGCAGGAAATATTTTTACTGGAAGAATTGACCAGAGAGTTTGACTTGTCCAAGGTCCAAAAAAGCGGAGCGATTTTCAATATAGAAAAATTAAACTGGTTCAATAAGAAGTATATAGAGATGATGGAACCGGAAAAATTCCAGGAGGCAATGAAACCGTTTTTGCCCGCCGATGTTCCATACGTTACGGCAATGAAACTCTCCCAATTGATAAAAGAAAAAATATCTTTCTTTGCACAAATACCCGAATTGCTAAAAGGCGAGCTTTCTTTCGTCAATTCAGTTCAGCCATATGATAAGGAAAAGCTGAATTGGAAAGAAGATAAAAATACAAAAGAATACCTTAAACAAATTATAAATATTTTGAGCGGTATAGATGAATTCACAAAAGAGAAAATAAAAGAAGCGGTATGGCCATACGCTGAAGAAAAGGGAAGGGGAAACATTCTCTGGCCGATGCGCTTCGCTCTGTCAGGGATGGAAAAATCACCGGATCCTTTTATAATCGCCGAGATCATCGGCAAAGACGAAACGCTTAAGAGACTCGATTCAGCCTATGAAGCTATATAAGACCATCGCAATCTTTTCATTTTTTCTCTTTTTTTCCTTCGCTGCCGCGCAGTCTGTTAGCGAGCTGAAGGTCAAGATAGACGAAAGAAATAATAATATCAAACTTCTGGAAGAAGAGATAAAAAAATACCAGGCCGAGATCGAGGGTCTCGGGAAGCAGGCTAGTTCGCTGAAAAACACGATTTCTTCCCTGGATTTATCACGAAAAAAACTCGAAGCGGATCTGTCTGTAACGCAAAACAAGATCCAGGCTACCAATCTTGAAATAACGGAGCTCTCCCTGCAGATCGGCGACAAGAACCAGAGAATCGTAGATGGAAAGAGAGTCATTTCCCAGGCCCTCTACGCCATATCGCAGATCAGCTCGGATTCCTTGGTAACAACCCTGTTGAGCTCAAAAACTTTGGCCGAGGCTTGGAACAACGCTGATGAGCTGAATACACTCCAGTCAGGAGTCAGGGACCGTATTCATGATCTGAAAAGCGTGAAGCTTTCCCTCGAGGATAACAAGAAAAAGACCGAAGCTAAAAAAAGCCAGCTGGTTTCCCTGCAGAAGGATCTTTCAAATCAGAAAAAAATCCTGGCAGAAACTGTGAAGGAGAAAAATTCTCTTCTATCGCAGACAAAAAATACCGAGGCAAATTACAAGAAAGTTCTGGCTTCAAGGCAGGCGCAGAAGGAAGCGTTCGAAAGGGAGCTGTTGGAATACGAATCCGCCTTGAGAATAGCCATTGATCCAAGTAAAATCCCTTCAACCGGTTCAGGGGTATTGTCGTGGCCTTTGAGCAAGATCAGGATTACCCAGCACTTCGGGAACACTTCCTTTGCCACCGCCAATCCGCAGATATACAATGGAAAAGGGCATACGGGAATAGATTTCGCGGCTTCGATAGGAACTCCTGTAAAGGCTAGCCTCGGGGGGATCGTGGCCGGAGTCGCGAATACCGATCTTTATAGCGGATGCCTTTCATATGGAAAGTGGATAATGATACGCCACGCGAATGGGCTGTCGACTCTCTACGCGCACCTTTCTCTTCAAACAGTTTCCGTTGGAGATGCTGTCTCTTCCGGTCAAGTCATAGGATATAGCGGGAACACAGGGTATTCTACCGGTCCGCATCTTCATTTCGGAGTATATGCGACGCAGGGAGTGCAGATCAGGAAGTTTGATACTAGCATAAACTGCAAGGGTGCGACAATACCCTTGGCAGATTTGAAAGCTTATCTCAATCCGCTTTCGTATTTGTAATTGAATGCTATAATTAAGCTATGAAATGGATAATCATCATCGTCATAGCGCTTCTAGTCTTAAGTTATTACGGATACGACGTACGTAAAGTAGTAGAATCACCGACAACCAGGAATAATTTCGCCTACGCCGGAGAAATGGTTTCTGATGTGTGGAAGGATTACATAAAACCTTCCGCATCTTTCCTCTGGAATAAAATAAGTTCAGCTGTGGATAACAAGTAGAGATTATTCATGTTATAATTCTGACATGAAACAAGAGTCCCATAAAGGCCTTCTCATTCTTATCCTGATTCTCGCGGTTATTGTCGGAGTAATTATTTTCTTCTCAGATAAAAATACAAAAAAGTCTGATTCGGTCGATCTATCTCCCGAGGCGACTTCAACAGTCCCATCTTTTATACCTGCATCTGCAACAACAGAGGAAAAAAAAGAAAAAATACTTGAGTACAGCGCAAAGGCAGGCGAGAAACCGCTTACAGAGCAAGAGAAAACTGATATTGCCAAGGAGCTAGCTCCTGGAAACGCCCAAAAATACGATCTCAGCGATGAGGAAAAGGACGCAATTATAAATGCCCTCAACAATGAATAAAATGAGTAACGATACTAAGATCTCAAGAATAGTCTTGCTGACTGTCGGGATCCTGTTCGTTGTTATTTTGTTTATATTCCAAAAAAATTCGAATATTGATGATCAAAAAGTCTCTCTGGAAAGACCTCCAAATATACCAGCTAACATCATTGGATCTTTGACTCAGGATCAGCAGAAGGAAGTAGAGGCTTTTAAGGCAGTAATCTTTGCTAAGATTGAATCAAAAGCTTCCTTTAATAAGATAGAGAAACAGACTATTACTTCGCTTATCAAGACTCAGAATTACATATATCAGTTTTCTGAGGAGGATATCTCCAGAATAGAATCGGCGATGGCTATTAATTAAAATAAAATGAGAAAATTAGAAAAATGTATCAAACTTCTCATAATAACGCTCCTCCTCCTCACCGCATCAACGGTTACGGTTCTTGCACAAGACTCATCGGGATCCTCCGAGCCTCCGCCTCCAGAGGAAGAGCCTGCGTCAGATCCCGTCTTGGAGGTCAGTGCTTCGATAGACCCGTCCGGAGGAACTGTTCCCGCTTTTTCCTCATATGAGCTTTCCGGCTCCGTGACTGCCACTAGCGGATCTTACAGCGGATCGAATTGCTGGTATCTTTCGATTGATGATGGTACGCCATTCTGTTGGTTGGAGGCTGGCTCAGGAACCGGCTCATTTCTATCCGGTTCGCTGTCAGTAGGTGGGGTAGACAACAAAAATTATTCTTTTTCCCTCTGCACGAGCGAAGGAGCGCAGTGTTCTTCGGCGGTAAGCATAGTAGTGGTAAAAGCAACTCCCACAATTACCTGGTCTGATTTCACTATCGATTATGGTGACTCTATTCCTTCTGCGTCAGCAAATGTTTCCGGATCTTTTTCATACGTAACGGCAAACTATGAGCCAGGGACTCGAGATATCACTGCAAATTTTACTCCCTCTGGTACCTCTAATTACAATATCGCCAGCAAGACGGTTGTAATGACTGTAATAGAACCGGCTAAGACAGACCAAACCATCACCTTAGGTGCTCTCGCGAACAAGACCATGGGCAGTGCAGCATTCACTGTCAGTGCCACAGCCTCATCCGGTCTTGGCGTCACCTTCTCCAGCCAGACGACAAGCATCTGCACCGTCTCGGGAAACTCGGTCACCCTCGTCGCCCCCGGTACCTGCACCATCCGCGCGTCTCAAGGAGGCGACTCGAATTACAATGCAGCAGAACCTGTTGAAGTATCATTTGAGATCACCAAAGTCACCCCCACCATCACCTGGACCCCTTCATCGCCTATCACCTACGGAACAGCCCTCGGCTTGGACCAGCTCAACGCGACTGCAGATGTCGACGGTAC
>JAUYLM010000018.1 GCA_030698965.1 bacterium | reverse complement strand
GTAGCTTCAAAGATATTGCTGACTTCAAGGAAAAGATAAAGTTAATGATAGCCGAAGAAAAAAAGAGCAAGGAGAAAGACAAGAAAAGAATTTCTATTTCAGACAAGTTGATTGAAACATCTGCAATCGAGCTTCCGGAAGTCCTGGTTGAAAGCGAGCTGAGCAGAATGGAATCCCAATTCTCCGAGGATGTCGCGCGCATGGGCGTGACCATGGAAGACTACATGAAGCATGCTAAGAAAACTCTTGAAGATTTGAAAAAAGACTGGAGACCGCATGCCGAGAAGAAGGCAAAGCTGCAATTAATCTTGAACAAAATATCAGAGCTAGAAAAAATCACCGTCGAGCCTAAGGAAATAGAAAACGAAGTGAACATGATCGTCGAGCGCTACAAGGATGCTGATAGAGAGCGTGCGGCTGTTTATGCGGAGACGGTATTGATGAATGAGAAAGTATTTCAGTTTCTGGAGAGCTAGAACACCAATTTCGACAGCGCAGCTACTACCGCAGTCTCCGCTCGAAGCACTTGCGGTCCCATATTCCTGACCAGAATATTATTTTTGTGAAACATTTCGATTTCTTCCGGCGTCCATCCTCCCTCCGGACCGACGAAAGCAGATACCGTCTCACCATCTCCTTGCAAATCCTCATTTTTAAGCGCTTCTCCTTCGGTGTGAAACGCTACTAACATTGCTCCATTTTTTTCTTTCGCACAGGCGAGAGAGTCTTCGAAATCCATAATTTCATTAATGGTTGGGAGTGTTCCCCTTCCGCTCTGTTCACTGGCTTCTATGCTTATCTTCTTCAACCTCTCCATATTCAAATCTTTCTTTTCGCTTCTGGCAGAGATAATTGGTGTAATGCTCGACACGCCAAGCTCAGTCGCTTTTTCTACTATCCATTCAAAATTACTTTTTTTAACGATTGAAGCAAAAAGATGCACTTCTATTTTCGGCAGGACTTTATTCACACTTTTTTTCTTGATCTCCCCTAAAATGGTATAATTGTCGTATCCAATAATTACAACTTCATAGTCAAAGCCGGTATTGTCGAAGATTATAATTTCACGCCCGGGTTTAATTTTCAAAACCCTCATTGTTTGGTCTACCACTTCCGCAGATACAATCCTAACTTGATTCGTATTTCTAATGGTCTCACTGACGTAGAACCTGTGTGTTTTCATGCACTCATTTTATATCAGCATAGACACAGTTGCCAAATGCGATAGAACATGTATGATTTATACATGCTTATACCAACTGTTATAGAAAAAACGAATTTCGGCGAAAGAGCTTACGACATCTATTCACGTCTTTTGAAGGAGAATGTTATCTTCCTGGCGGGACCGATAGACGACCATATGGCAAACATCATAATTGCCCAGCTTCTTTTCCTGCAGTTTGAGGATTCAAAGAAAGACATAAATCTTTACATCAACTCCCCGGGAGGATCAGTATCCTCAACTTTGGCCATCGTAGACACCATGAATCACATCAAGAATAACGTCTCGACCACGTGCGTAGGGATCGCGGCGTCAGGAGCTGCAATTGTCCTGTCTGCCGGAACCAAAGGCAAGAGATACGCCCTTCCAAACTCGGAAGTCATGATTCACCAGCCTCTTGGAGGAGTAGAGGGACAGGCGTCCGACATAGAGATCAGCGCCAAGCACATTCTGAAAATGAGAGAGAATCTGAATAAGATATTGGCGAAGAACACCGGGCAGACAATTTCAAAAATTGACAACGATGTCGACAGGGATTATTTCATGGACGCTGAAGAAGCCCGGAAATATGGTCTGATTGACAAAGTCCTCGGATAGTTATACGATAACGGCATTACTGGAATAATTACCGTAGGTTCGCTTTCGGAAACTTTGGAGACCAGAATGAATCACAATCTTGAACAAACTGTAAAATTGGAATCAGACAATACCGACACTCTTCATATAGATGGATACATTTTAGACTTTTAGACCGAAAAGGCGAATTTACATTCGCATATGTCATTAAAATTAGTTGCATTGCTGTTAAGCCTTGCGGGAGTAGCTGGACTGGGAATCGGATACTATTTGCGCCTCATCATTTCCCTTGGAAAAAAGGGTTCTATGGAGTTGGAGATAAAGGAGATGATCCTGACGGCAAAAGAGGAGGCAAAGAAGATAACGACCGAAGCCGAGCTGAAAACGAATAAGTTTTTGGATCTGGCCCGGATGGAGATAAAGGAGAAAGAAGACAAAATACAGCAGGCGGAAGCGCGTTTAATAAAAAAGGAAGATCTGCTGGACAAAAGGCAGACTGATATCGACAAGGAAGTCGAGCTTATAAAAGTGCGTATAGCCGAGATAAAGACTATTAGGGAAAAAGCCGACAAAATAGAGATTGAGAAGATAGAGGCGATGCAGAGAGTGGCGGGAATGAGTATGGAAGAGGCCAAGCAAGAGCTATTCAAAACAATAGAGGAAAATAGCGAGAAGGATATCCTGGCCCGCATAGCCAAACTGGACCAATCCGGAGAAGACATACTGGAAAGCAAGGCCAAGGATATATTGGCTATTTCTATCCAGAGACTTTCGAACTCCGTGGCCTCAGACATCATGTCCACCTCTGTTTCTATTCCGAATGATGAAATAAAGGGAAAGATCATAGGAAAAGAAGGACGCAACATAAAAGCTTTTGAAAGAATGACGGGGGTTGAAGTCATAGTCGATGACACACCAGGAAACATCACCATTTCTTCTTTTGATCCTGTTCGAAGACATATTGCCAAAATTGCTTTAGAAGAACTCATCAAGGATGGGCGCATCCAGCCAGCAAAGATCGAGAAGATCGTCCAAGAAGCACAGGCATCTATAAATAAGACTATTAAAGAGATGGGCGAACAGGCTGCATATGAATGTGGAGTAATAGGACTTGATCCGCGCATTCTCCTTATCCTCGGCCGTCTGCATTTCCGAACTAGCTATGGACAGAATGTTCTTCAGCACTCAATAGAGATGTCGCACATCGCCGGCATGATAGCTGAGGAAATAGGTGCGAATGTAGCTGTAGCAAAGGCCGGTGCCCTTCTCCACGATCTAGGTAAAGCTTTAGATCATGAGGTTGTAGGAACTCATGTGGAAATAGGGCGAAGAATATTGCAAAAATTCGGAGCTAGTG
>JAUYLM010000007.1 GCA_030698965.1 bacterium | reverse complement strand
AATATTAAGGGAGGATTAGCCTATCACGGAAGGGGCTATCTTGATGAATTCAAGTTGGAATATGACAGATGTTTAAGAGAAGCGGGGCTATAAGTTTTCAGCCCCCGAAGTTTGAAAAATGGTCGGTATTATAGAGGGAGAAACGTATAGGTTTTTCGAAAACACGAAACGGGGGGTACCCCCCCCTCTCAAATAAGCCTTAAATCAGGGACATACAAAAAGCTCTGATGTTGCAAACAGGTTCTAATAGCGTCCAGTCGGCGGAGCAGATAAAAACAGACCTTAGATAAGCCTTGTTTTTTGTGCCCCGGATGGGTCGTTAGAACATGGTATACTTTGAGGTATGTACTTCTCCCTTTTCTTTCTCCAAAAGATATATAGGACAGGCTTTCTTCTGATGTTGATCCTCATCGTCTTGGATTTTCTGGCTTTCTTCTATTTTCCGAATACTCTGTTGAGCGATCTCTTCAATGCGACACGCGAGCAGACGCCACTCACCTGGCTGAGCTCCCTTGCTATGTTTTTTCTGGCTCTGGCCTCCTTGAGTACCTTCTATCGTACAGGAGAGAAAATGTGGTATTTCTTGTCCGCGGTGTTTTTCTTTTTCAGTCTGGATGACGCAGTCTATCTTCACGAACGGATAAGCGGTTATATGCAGGACCACACGCTTTTTCTCAGCTTCTTCCCTTCCTACATCTGGATATTAATGTACCTCCCTCTCCTTCTCTTTTCTCTCGGCGCCCTCATCTATCTCCTCTGGAGGGATGCCATCAAGAACTCCAAAAAGCTCGTCCTCATGGCTCTCTTTGCGTTGGGAACAGCGATTTTTTTGGATTTGGTGGACGGCTTCTTCCTGAAAGACACTTCTTTGGTATTTTGCTTCAAAGAAGCCTGTAATTTGACCGTCCTCCATCTGATGAGGCTCCTAGAAGAGGTGTTGGAGGCTCTCGCCCTGGGGATTTTTGGCTATACGCTTATCCGGGAGCACTGCCTTGACAGCTCCCAGAAATAATTTGACAACCCCGGTCTTTTAGAGTATAATGAGAGTACGGATAAATATAAATAAAAAATATATGCCAGGAACGAGCCAAAGGACGGAGAAGTTTTTATTGGGGGCTTTCAGCCTTTTATTGCTCGTCCTCGTTTTTAATTTCTATACCAAAGATCCGGCCCCTGCATCGGTTGCTTCGGCGGAAAGTCAGGATGGCGGCAGTGGGGGTGATGAGGGAGACAGCGGCAAGAGTAGCGATAATGATGAAGATAGTGGTGATAGCGCCAATTCTGAAGATGAAATCTCCGAACCATCAACAAAAATACGTACCACTACCGTGAGCGCCACGTCGGAAGCAAGCACCTCACAGCAGGGATTGTCAGTATCTTCTGTGAACGATGAGACGGGGAAACTAGCGGAGGAATCGGTCAAATCTTTGAAGTCAGAAGACAGTTCTATCACGGCGGTATCCACCCAGGGAAATATTTCCATAGTGAAGCGAGAGGGGAAGCTCTTCTTTCTCATCCCGGTAGAAATCGAGTCTCAAGTAACGACCAATGAAACCGGTACGGTGATCAGCGAAAAAAGGAATTTTCTCAACTGGCTTAAAGCATTCTTGAGCATCTAAAGTAGGTTAAAGACTCATTAAAGAGGTTCGAACTTCTTCTAATAGGCGGGGCAAGACAGGATGAGAGGACGTGAAAGCGTCCTCTTTTCCTTTTCTAGGGCTGTTTTTGTTAAGTTCGAAAATGGTATACAATAGAATTATGGAACACTTAAAACTAAACAAACCATCAGAAAAGCGACCAGGCGATTTAGCTGACAATCTGGCATTGCCTCAGTCTAAAGTTGAAAGGGGCAAAGCTGTCAAAGAGGAAATCATGATAGTTGAGGGAGAGCTTCGAGCTGGTATTGAAGCGCTTGGAGCGAACATGAGCGGGGCGGATGCAATACTCAGAAAGGCAGAGGAGGCGATTCGAGAGGATCCCAATAATCTCGAAGCCAAGATTACCTTGGCTCGGGTGAATGATATTTACACAAAAGTAGAATCAGGGATAAATAAGGTCGCTGCCGGCCTACTCTTTTTTTCTGGAGGCGCTCTGTTTGTTCACATGGATGCAGGTGCTATTGGAAAGCTCTATGAGTTAATGAACGAACTTCCAGGTCATGATGTGATCAGTATGTCCACTGCCATTGCAGGTGGTTCACTATTAGCGGCAAAGGCGTCTGCGATTGCAATACCAGCACTACTTGTCATTGGACATACATTGAATAGACTGTACAGATATATTCAAGAAAAGAAATTTCCTCCCAGTTAGTTTTTTAGAAGTAGACCTATGAAACCCACACCAATCTCAGGGAAAGCGGGAACAGACCCATCTCATACACAACGAGAGGAGGTTTTAAAGTTCCTTTATAAAGAGATTGAATCTTTAAAGGAGAAGGATCCGGCAAAATACCTTGCTCTCATTAAAGAGCTGAGTCAACTTGTAAAGGAACTCAATACTGATCTTAAAAATTTGCAGACATAGTCAACCGCCGCTTATTTCTGAATCACAGTTCTAACGTCGTCCAAAAGGGGTGGAGCATTGAAGGAAATCGTTATTTTTGAAATTCTGTTTCTGGCTTTGGAAGCGTAAGGATAAACGCGATGACCAGCCAAAAAGCGAAGGCGAGGTCGGTTTTGAAGAAGGGAGTATCGAAAAGGCCGTAGAGGAGATACAACGTTAAGAGGCCGAGGAGCAATGCTGATTCTCGGCTTTTGTTTTTTACCAAAAGGAAGATGACCCATGCGATAAGAAGCGTAAAGCCAATCAGTCCCATTAATCCGGTCTGCAACCAAACGGCGAAATAGAGGTTATGCGGCTGGGGGACAGCCCACTCGAGATACGGGGGAAAATATTTTTGATA
This sequence comes from bacterium, assembly GCA_030698965.1. Lineage (GTDB taxonomy): Bacteria > Patescibacteriota > Minisyncoccia > Phycocordibacterales > PALSA-1337 > CAIOGI01. The sequence continues at coordinate 164 of JAUYLM010000007.1, read as the reverse complement.
TTCCAGGTAGACTTCCTGAAATCTTCCCAGACCGATCCCGAATATCGGATTGTCGGCTATCATTTTTCCAGCTGATTGCCAGATCATCATACGCGAGGCAAACGATGACCGGTTCTCAAGCTGCGTCAGCGCTTGCCACTTTTCACTACCTGACTCAAAAAGAA
>JAUYLM010000083.1 GCA_030698965.1 bacterium | reverse complement strand
GCTTGATCTCGTGAAGACTATTTTCCTGAGCTTTTTCATCCTCGCATCCTGTGCGCTTTATGCCTTCAGCTCTATAAAAAAGAGAACCATCATGTTGCCTCATTACGCTCTGGGGTATGTTTCGGTGGCAATAATTGCTTCAATCCTCATTTCGACTTTCCTAAGCTCCAATACTTATAAATCATTCATAGGGCAGGGATTCGAGATAGGAACGGCTAGTTTTCTTCTACTGATGTTTCTTGTTTCTTTCTTCGCCAGTAGGATAGCCATTAAGAATAAAGAAGCGATCTTTAACATTTATGCCGCAGTATTTGTCTCATTCATAGTTCTGGCTTTATTCCATATATTCAGAATAATCGGCGGGGCAGATTTCATGACACTGGGAATTTTGGGAAACCTGACATCTACCGTTGTCGGTAAATGGTACGATTTCGCCATTTTGTCCGGTATCGCAGGACTCCTCTCCTTCTTTGGGATAAAATTTCTTTTCTTAGGCAAAGGCTTCAAGTGGATCCTTTCCATTTCACTGCTTATAGCAGGAGGTTTGCTTTTTATTGTAAATTCATCGCTTATATGGACGGCCATTTCCCTTATAGTTCTCTGCGTAATAGCATATGAATATTCTATAGGAACTGCCAGTGGCACAGGAATACAGAGAATCCTATCAAGAATATCTTTTCTTACTTTCGCGGTGTTCATTATCGCCTCTGTCTTGGCTTGGAAGGGAGATGCCATAGCTGTTCCTGTCATAAAGGCTCTCAAGGTAGAGCAGGGCGAAGCCATACTCCCATGGCAGCTAACTATAGATGTTGCAGCCAGCACGCTGAAAGAATCGCCTCTCTTCGGGGCCGGTCCAAACAGATTCTCATACCAATTCCTGCGCTTCAAGCCTTTGGAGATCAATCCGACGGCATTCTGGAATTCGGAATTCTCCAGGGGCTTCGGAGTTCTGCCTACTTTTCTAGTAACTCTCGGTCTAGTGGGCGCCATATTGTGGTGCGCATTCTTCATATTTTTTATCCGTGACGGAGCGCGCGCGCTAAAGAAGCCGTCTGACCCGTTCAGGAAATTTTTTATCTCCTCCACCTTCTTCACCGCTCTGTTCCTGTGGCTCATGAATCTCATATACATTCCGTCACATGTCACTATCTTTTTCACTTTTCTTTTCACGGGATTGTTTGTAGCTTCTCTGGTGGAAGCAGGCGTTGCCACAGAAAAAGAATACGGATTGTCTGGAGGCAGAATGCGCAAATACGCACCGACGATCCTTTCTCTGGCTATTGTAATTCTGATCGTATGGCTTGGGGTGTATGCAAAAAAAGCAACCGCCATTTATTTCTTTCAGCAGGGAATCAAGGAGCTGAATACAAACAAGACGGCAGATCAGGCAAAGGAAAGATTTCTGAAAGCTTTGTCATGGGATATTTCGGATATTTACTACCAGGCTCTTTCCGAGGTTAATATTATCAAGATAAATTCCTTAGTTCAGGAGATTCAGAAAAAAACTTCCGAAGCATCTTCCCGTGGATCTGCACAGCAGGAACCTGATCCAAAGATTGTAGAGCAGATCACGGCTTTGGTGAAAGAAGCGGTAGATTACACAAATAGCGCCATAGAAGCTGATCCTACAAATTACTACAATTACATTTCACAGGCACGCATCTCAGAAATCGCGGCATCCCTGAGTGTACCTAACGCTTACGAAGGGGCAAAGAATTCCTACGCGAATGCCATTAGCCTTAATCCGTACAATCCCGGCATATATCTGAGCCTCGCCAATCTAGAAGCTTCCCAAAAAAAGAATGAAGAAGCACAGCAGTATATAGGAAGAGCATTGCAGCTAAAGCAGAATTATATAGAAGCCATATTCCTCCTTGCCCAGATCCAGGTGAATAACGGGCAGATAAAAGATGCGATTACCTCAGTAAAGGTCGCTACTCAGATTAATCCAAACGACCCTACTCTGCTCTTCCAGCTTGGTATTCTCTATTATAACGATAAGAATTATATTGAGGCGACAGCATCACTGTTGAAAGCAGTTGAATTGAACAGCCAGTATGCCAATGCGCGCTACTTCCTAGGTCTTTCCCAGGCACGCCTAGGGAAAAATGCTGATGCTATCGTTCAGTTTGAGGAGCTAGCTAAGACTAACCCTGACAATGAGGAAATTACGTTCATTCTTTCCAATCTGAAAGATGGAAAATCGCCATTTACTGACGCTCAGCCGCCGATAGACAATATGCCTGAAAAGAGGAAGGCTCTGCCTGTTCCTGAGACATCTGGGCCGCCTGAGTCCACGCCCTCCAAAGCTGCTAACTAGGTTGCCTATCAGCCAATATGGTTAAGAAGTTTTTCAGTATTTTCAACAGGGAGATCACCGGTCTCCACGAGGCTGCCTATCTTCTGGCGTTCTTCGCCTTCTTTTCCCAGGTCCTAGCCCTTGTTCGCGATAAACTCCTCGCGTATACCTTCGGAGCAGGCAGTACTCTGGACATATACTACGCAGCTTTCAGAATCCCGGATCTTATTTTTGTTTCAATAGCATCAGTCGTCTCCGCTTCTGTCCTGGTGCCATTCTTCATAGATAAGATACATCATAGCCCGGCCGAAGGCAGGCGTTTTGTGAGCAACATCTTTACCGTATTTTTCTTTTCTATTGTAGCTGCCAGTGCCGTCGCCTACATATACGCTCCTTATCTCCTAGGGATTCTTCTTCCCGGTTTTGTGAACGATCCCCTCCTTCCCGATCTCATAACTGCAACTAGGATACTTCTTTTGTCCCCTATTCTCCTAGGTATTTCCAATTTTTTCTCCAGTATCACTCAGATGCACAAAAGATTCCTGGTTTACGCCCTGAGTCCTCTCGTCTACAATATGGGCATAATAATGGGTATCGTGTTTCTATATCCGAAACTGGGCCTCAACGGACTTATGTGGGGAGTAATAGGGGGTTCTTTTCTTCACATGGCCATACAGATACCTTTTATTCTAGGTAAGGGCGTATTTCCAGGTTTCAGTGTGAATATCGACTGGGCATCCATAAGAAGAGTTGTTTTGATATCGCTCCCTCGCACACTGACCTTGTCTTCAAATCATCTCGCGTCATTTTTTCTCATTGCGCTGGCATCTCTCATGAGCGGCGGTTCAATCTCTATTTTCACCCTGGCTCTCAACCTTCAGTCAGTACCGCTTTCCATTGTAGGAGTCAGCTATTCATCCGCAATCTTCCCAACTCTCTCCAGATTCTTTGTGGAAGGCAGACGAAGCGGGTTTCTGGAAAAAGTAATAGAGTCTGCCAGGCACATTATTTTCTGGTCAATTCCTATTACCGTGCTTTTCATCGTTCTCCGCGCGCAAATAGTGAGAACGGTATATGGAGCTGGAAATTTTGATTGGGCGGATACTAAGCTGACGGCAGCCGTTCTCGCTCTCTTTATTGTATCGGTAACCGGGCAATGCCTAGTCCTTCTATTCATCCGGGCGTATTATGCTGAAGGCAAGACCGCCAAGCCTCTTATCGTAAATATAATCTCCTCTGCTATGATCGCGGTTCTAGGGTACGTCTTTACGAAAGCTTTCTTCGCTTTTCCTGTCTTCAGATATTTTCTTGAGGATCTCCTGAAAGTCTCAGGACAGCCAGGCACGAGTGTACTAGTCCTGCCGCTGGCTTACTCTATCGGAGTCTTGATCAATACCTATTTGCACTGGCACATGTTCGGAAGGGATTATCCGGGTTTCACCAGGCCGGTTCTCTCTGCGCTTTTCCATAGCTTCGCGGCTTCGGTCATCATGGGATATGTGACTTTCGTTTTTCTTCGTTTTTTTAATATCTTCTTTTCACTTGAAAAAGCATGGGGGGTTTTTCTTCAGGGATTTTTTGCCGGAATAGTTGGGATCGTCTCCCTGATAGCGGTTCTGGTTCTGCTTAAGAATAGGGAATTGAAGGAAGTATGGACAACGCTCCATCATAAGATATGGAAGGCTAAGGTGATTCTTCCGGATCAGGAGGGTTTATAAGGAGCTTCCTACTCCTCGGTATTTCTGCTAGTATACTCATACCTATATGGATCAAAATAAGATTAGAAACTTCTCAATAATGGCGCATGTGGACCACGGCAAATCAACCTTGGCTGATAGAATGTTGGAATTAACAAATACTATTGATAAGCGAAAGATGCAGGATCAAGTCTTAGACAGCATGGAACTAGAGCGTGAAAGAGGCATTACGATAAAAATGCAGCCAGTCAGGATGAAGTGGAAAGACTACGTTTTTAACCTGATAGATACTCCAGGGCACATTGATTTCTCCTACGAGGTATCACGGGCCTTAAAGGCCGTAGAAGGCTCTATTCTCCTTGTAGACGCTACGCAGGGGGTACAAGCACAGACTCTTACTACTCTGAATATGGCTAGAGAATCGGGCCTCGCCATTATCCCTGTTGTCTCCAAGATAGATTCTCCTTTGGCAAGAATTCCAGAAGTTATCAGAGAGGTCTGTGAATTGCTTGGCTGTGAAGAAGGGGATGTGTTGAAAGTTTCTGGAAAAACGGGTGAAGGAGTTACCGATCTCCTAGATGAAATTATAAACAGAGTTCCAGCACCTAAATCAGAAACTTCATCGAAAGAATTTTCCTCCTTGGTTTTTGATTTCCAATACTCAACCCACAAGGGAGTCATTGTGTATGTCAGGGTAATGAGCGGTAGTGTAAAAAGACACGATCAACTGCTATTCAAAGTTTCCGATGAAAAATTCCAGTCTCTGGAAGTCGGTATTTTCGCGCCGGATGATACCCCTACGGACAGCCTGAGCGCGGGGGAAATCGGGTATATAGTTACAGGCATCAAACAGCCCGGTATTGCTTCTGTGGGGGACACTGTGGCTTCCATAAAAAATACTGAACCGCCTTTGCATGGCTATATGAGCCCAAGTCCCGTGGTGTGGGCGTCAATATATCCGGAAAGCCAAGATGACTTCACTTCCTTGAAGCAGGCTCTCAGCAGACTGCGCCTTTCAGATTCCTCGTTTACCCACGAAGAAGAATCGTCAGGAACCCTCGGTAGGGGATTCCGCTGCGGATTTCTGGGAATGCTTCACTTGGAGATCATCACTGAACGGCTGAGGAGGGAATTTAATTTGAACTTGGTAGTAACCATACCCAGCATTACTTATCATGTCGAACTTAAAAACGGCAAGACAACCGTTGTCTACTCGCCAGCACTTTTTCCAGAGGATCATGAGGTCAAGAGGGTTCTCGAACCTTTGGTGAAGATGAAAATCATCACCCCTCCCCAGTATCTCGGCGTTATTATGCAATCTCTTTTTGATCATGAGGGGGAAGTATCGGCCACAGAGAATTTTGGAGAAAATAGGACATCAGTCACACTCATGATGCCACTCCGCGAACTTATGAGGAACTTTTTTGACGAAATTAAGAGCATTTCTTCTGGTTTTGCTTCAATATCATATGAAATGGGCGAATTGAGAGAAGCAGACGTGGCAAGGATGGATATATTAGTAGCAGATGAGCCTGTGTTGGCATTCTGCAGAATAGTTTCTAGGAAGAGACTTGAGGAAGAAGCCAAGGCAACTGTAGAAAAACTGCATAAGATTCTCCCAAGGCAAATGTTTACTGTCAAGATTCAGGCGAAAGCTCTTGGACGCATCGTCGCTTCTGAAACTATTTCAGGAATGAAAAAAGACGTTACTCAGCATATGTACGGAGGAGATATTACTAGAAAAATGAAGCTGAGAGAGAAACAGAAAAAAGGAAAGAAGAAGATGGAAGCGCTTGGAAGGGGAAATGTGAATATCCCCCAAGATGTTTTTATAAAGATGATGCGGTCGGACTAGCCAGTCCAAAGACAGCCAAAAGATTAGTACAGAGGAAAATAAACAAGAATCATACTGATGATTATCAATATGCCTACTGCAAGCATGGCTATTCTCATTGCTTTCTTTGTATTTTGGTGGAATAACATAAGCCATAGTATACTATGTTTGATGACTGAATTCAATAAAAAAAGGCCATATAGAAAATTCATTTATTCTCCGATCACCTTGTTTCTATTGTTTATTGTGCTAATAATTATTCTCAAGGCCGCATGGGGAGTGTACCAAAAGGAGAGGATTAGCGCTGAGTACCTGGCCAGAGAGCAGAATGTATTGGAGGAATTGGCTGATAGGCAGGCGGCACTTGCCCAGTCGGTTGACTATCTGAAGACTGACAAGGGGATCGAAGCCGAAATAAGGAGCAAGTTCCGCGTGGTCAAAGAAGGGGAAATGGTGGCGGTCATAGTGGATAATGAAGATGTGAAAAACTCGACAGCATCCACAACAACCCAGATCGCGCCATCCAGTTTCTGGCAAAAAATGCGGGTATGGTTTAGTGGCATAATGCGACCTTCCCAAGGTTGAGACGCGAGTTCGATTCTCGCTACCCGCACACGGAGACTTTCAAGTGTATCATGCCAATGATCCGGGAAGTTATCTGGGATTATATTTTTTGAATATCAATATTCTTTCTACGCTTTTATCTATATCTTTTTCAGAAACAATTCCTTCTACCACTGCTTTTTTAATGGCGTCGTGGATTTTGGGATGGAGGTTGGAAGTATAAGTGCTTATTACCATGTCATTTCCAGCCAGAACAGCTTCTACTGCTAGCTCGGGTACCGATACCTTGCCTACTGAAACCATCTCTAAATCATCTGTAATAATAACACCTTCAAACTTCCATTCTTCTCTTAATATGTCTTTTAGAAAGCGGGAAGATAGAGTGGCTGGTTTTGAATCTATTTGAGGAATTACTATGTGAGCAGTCATAACGGCACGGTCTCTTTCTTCTGAAAGTATATCCTTGAAAGGCTGAAGACTTTTTTCATACAGTTGTACATCGTCAAATCCGGCGCTCGCCTTATGCGGATCGTTGAGTATGTTTCCGTATCCTGGAAAATGCTTCAGTGTTCCTTGAATACCTGCATCTTCGTAGCCTCTGAGCATTGAACTTGCCAGGGATGAGATGTCTTCTGCTGGCACGCCAAAAGTTCTGTTGAAGAGATAAGATTTTTTATTTGTTACATAATCAGCCACAGGTCCAAAGTTGACTGTAATTCCAATCTCCTTCAACTCCCGACCTCTTTTCAGGGACTCTTCGTATGCCTGGGCGCCGCTTGGTAGATTTATTTGTGCCTCTTTATTTTTAAGGAAATCAAAGCGGTTTACATTTCCGCCTTCCTGGTCAACGGCGATCATAAAGGGTATATCTGTTGAAGAAGATGCAGTATCTCTCAGTCCTTGAGTGAGCTCCAGCATCTGATTTTTGCTTCTAACATTTCTTTTAAGCAAATTTACTCCGCCTACATGGTAGTTCTGAATCATGTCTTTTATATGACTGTCGATGTGCGGTGTTTCAAAGCCAATGATCATCATTTGTCCTATCTTTTCGTCTAGGGTCATCCTGGATACTTTTTCTGCGACAATATCTATTTTAGGAGCTTTTTCTTCCGTTTTTATGATTACACCCTTCTCAGTAAAAGACATATAAGAAACAACCGCCAATATGGCCAATACAGCAACTCCAAAGTATATTTTTTTCATTTGGTTATGATAGCATTTTTCAGCCTTTTTTCCAGAAAGCTCCTGTAAATTCCAGTGCTTTTTTCATGTAATACTCTGAAAAATTTTCATCCACCCCGTGCATATTGCAGTCTTCATTGCATAACGGAACCAAAGCCATTGGTTTGTTTAGAACAGCCTTAAAATCAGCTACGACAGGGATGCTTCCTCCGACATGCTGGTGAATGACTTCTTTTTCATGTATTTCTGATAAAAGTTTTCTGATTGATTCAATTTCCGCATGTTCAGTGCTCAGGAAAATAGGATTGCCATGCACCTCCGATTCAATCGCAAGCTTCATATAAGATGGAGTCTCGCGCTTGATGAATTCTTCCACTTCCTTCATTACATGTTTTGAAATTTGGGGCTGAACGGTACGTATATTGAGACGGGCTTCCGCTTTTCCGGGAATAATATTTTTAAACCCCAGTCCAGTGTAGCCGGAATTTAGACCGGAAACTTCTATCGTTTGGCGTAATCCTCCGAAGGTTATGTCATTATTTATTTTAATTTTTGACAATAGTTTTGAAAGTTCAAGGGCTGGATTTGGGATCAGTCCTCCGAAAAGGCCAGAGTGCCGGTCATTT
>JAUYLM010000074.1 GCA_030698965.1 bacterium | reverse complement strand
CCGATCAGTACACAAATTCTGCCGCCAGAGCCGCTTGCCGACTATTTGTTTGCGTGCGTGAAGCTATCAGCTACATTCGGCCAGTTTGGTCGGGACGGCCGGCACTTGATGCGGACGGAGATCGCCGAACTTGGCGAACCCTTTGAGAAAGGGCAGGTTGGATCATCGACTATGGCTCACAAAAGGAACCCGATCAATTTCGAGAACCTCGAAGGGACATGGATCAAGAATCAGATCGAATTCGGTAAGGTCCTTGCAACAATGGTGAGCGAGCATCAGCGTGATTTGGTCGGCAGTTCAATCGTTCGGGACTTCCCGACGATCGTAGTCAACCTGGTCAATCAGCTCAACACCTTGTTGCGGGAAGCGGGCGGGAAGCCGTTCATCTCGCGCATCTCGGTCGACGAAGTCTCGCTCAAGCGAAACTTCGAAGCTCAAGGTGATGCCATTCTCGCCGAGCCAATCTACATCGCACTGCAAATGGCCGGCTACGATGGCGACGCTCACGAGCTCGTCAACCATGCGGCTATGCCGTATGCGAAGGAGCACAAAGTTTCGCTTCTCGAGGCAACCAAGTGGGCACTGGAACATCAGCATAGCCATACGCTCATGTGTCAGGTTTGGGATGTAATCCCTGCCGAAACACTCGGGATGTTGGAAAAGCCAGAGCTGTACACTGGTGCAGCAGGTGCGAAAGCAGTCGAGATCGCAAAAGCTGCTGAAGCCTACCTCAAAGGCTAGTAGCCATGAGGAAGTTTGGAAAAATCACAAGACCTGTTCGGGAAACCGCTCAGGTCTTTTTCTAACTTGGTCCAGGCAGGCCAGCAAAAAATCAAATCACGTCTGGCTCGGCTTTGTTTTTTCGAAGGGCGGGAGGTGCGAAGTTAGGATATAATGGGAAACATGCAGAATGAGGTATCAATCGAATATTCTCACATCTACACTAATAATAGTATAGGTGTACAACAGAAGTTATCCTTGGAAATCTTAGAGAAAGTAAAACAAGAGTTTTACCAGAAGAAAATTTCTTTGGCAGTAATGGTGGATGACTATTCATTCCCAGAATCATCTTTTGATTATGTGATTTTTTCTAAATGGCTTGATGACCAGGGATACAAGCCAGACATTCTAATCAAGGAATCCCAACTTATTCCTTCATGTAATGAGGTGTTGAATTTGATTCAAAACAAAGATATGAAGAGTCACGTATCAGACTATGTCCATACAAAGAAGTATCCCTGCTCACTCTTTATTGCGACATGGTATTTATTGAGGCTTGGTTGTATCAAGAGCCCTGTAGTTGGAAATGAATTTACTGCAGAAAGGCTGATCAATATTCTTCCTCTTGGCTTCAAGGAGTTTGAAGATAGATCATTTGAAATAATCAGATCGACTGAATTTGCTGGTATGGTTGATAGGATTGAAAATAGGTACTTTTATACAGAAATGATGAACAAGGTAAAAGTGGAGTTGTAGACATATGTATATGAGAAAACGAGTAGTCGTCATTTAAATAATTCCTTCCCCTTTCTTCCAAAATACTGTATTCTCATATTCATGTCCCAATCAAATGACACCATTCTCCGTTTCGAGGAACTGAGCTTCGAGTACGGCCACAACAAGCCAATCCTGGACTCAGTGGACTGCTCTATCCGGCGCGGATCAAAAATCACAATCATGGGCCAGAATGGTGCGGGCAAGAGCACCATTTTTCAGCTTATCATTGGCGCGCTGAAGCCTGAATCAGGAAAGGTGATCAAAAATCATGGTTTAAGTATTGCTATCGCTAGGCAGGTCATACCGAGGGATGAACTTAGCCTGACTATCCGCGAATTTTTTGTTAAGGCTTTTACGGATGCGTCTGACGCGAAATTGAGAAAAAATGACGGCCCTATTTATGACATTGATGTAAGGATCGACAAGGTTCTGGAGGTGGTGAATCTCCATGCTCCTCATGACAGGATAGTGAAAAGTTTTTCCGGCGGACAGCAGGCTAGGCTTCTGCTTGCTTCCGCGCTCATTCAGGATCCGGATCTTCTGCTATTGGATGAGCCGACGAATAATCTGGATAAGGCAGGCATTGAGCATCTGACACAATTCTTGAAATCATATTCCAAAACGGTAATAGTCATTTCCCATGAAGCCGAATTTTTAAACTCATTTACTGACGGGGTTCTCTACCTGGATGTATTCACGAAGGCGCTGGAGCAGTATGTCGGAAACTATTTTGACGTGATAGAGCAGATCTCGGCCAGGGTTGAAAAAGAGAATAGAAAAAATGCCCAGCTGGCAAAAGAGATACAGGAGAATAAAGACAAGGCAAACTTTTTTGCCAATAAAGGAGGTCAAATGCGCCTAGTTGCCAGGCGAATGAGAGAAAAGGCTGAAAATCTGGAAGAAGAAAAGGTGGACACGAGAAGGGAGGATAAAACTATACGGCCATTCATTATTCCGCATCAGCCTAATCTTGTCGGTCCTATACTTACTATCACTTCATATACTACCTTGAGCCAGAAGACTCACAAGCCTGTTTCCAGAAAAACAGAAATCTCACTTCGTCGCAATCAACATCTGCTTTTGAGGGGTCCGAACGGCATAGGCAAGAGCACCCTTTTGGAATCAATCGCCAATGGAACTGCCAAGGGAGCTGTTATCGCCCCCGATGTGAAAGTCGGGTATTATCGCCAGGATTTTTCTACTTTGAATTTTGAAGATACGGTATACGAGTCTCTGATCAGGGTTATGGACAAGCAGATTGAGCAGGTGATGAGATCCACCGCGGCGGGATTTCTCATTACCGGGGAAATGATAAACACAAAGATAGGGGATTTGTCGGAGGGGCAGAAAGGTCTGGTGGCTTTCGCTAGATTGGTTCTAGAGAAGCCAGGTTTGCTTATACTTGATGAGCCCACGAACCATATAAACTTTAGGCATATTCCAGTCATCGCTGAAGCGCTGAATAACTATGGAGGAGCGATGATACTCGTCAGCCACGTCTCTGATTTCGTGAAGAAAATCAGGATAGACGAGGTGTTGGACTTAGGCAAATAAGTGTTATAATTGAAACCTATAAGCTAATCTAAAAATCATGACATCCATATATATAATAGGAATAATAGTCGTTCTCGCCCTTTGGGTAGCCTTTTCATATAACGGCTTTATTACCCTTATAAACAGGGCCAAAGAAGCCTGGGCGGACATCGATGTGCAGTTGAAAAGGAGATACGATCTCATACCAAATCTTGTGAATACTGTAAAAGGGTACGCAACTCACGAACAGACAGCCTTTGAGAAAGTCACTCAGGCACGCGCGGCTGCTATGGGCGCGGGGAATATACAGGACAAGGGGCAGGCAGAGAATATGCTGACGGGGGCATTGAAGTCAGTCTTCGCTCTGGCTGAAGCCTATCCGGACCTGAAGGCCAACCAGAATTTCCTCGAGCTTCAGAGGGAGCTCTCCGATACCGAGAACAAGATCCAGGCTTCGCGCAGATTCTATAATACAAATGTCAGAGATCTGAATACGAAGATTGAGTCTGTTCCATCCAATATTGTCGCTAGCATATTCAATTTCTCAAAAATGGAGTTTTTCCAGCTGGAAGAAGAAGCTGCCCGGAATCCCGTCGAAGTCAAATTCTAATCTGAATAACAGGCATGAATATTTACAAGAATCAGGATTCAAACATAAGAAAAACCTGGCTCCTAATGTCGCTGTTCATAATCGTCATTATCGGGGTCGGCTGGGCCTTCAGCTGGATATATGACGCTCCGGAAATACTTTTCATTGCTGTCTTTCTCAGCATATTCATGAATATTTTCAGCTATTGGTTTTCGGATAAAATCGTTCTTTCCATGTCCGGCGCGCGTCCTGTTACCAGGGAGGAATTCAGGGAACTTTGGAATATTACCGAAAATCTGGCGATCACCGCTGGCCTGCCGATGCCAAAGCTTTATATAATAAATGATCCGTCTCCGAACGCATTTGCTACCGGCAGGAATAAGGAGCACGCGGCTGTCGCTGTGACAACCGGTCTCGTCAGTCTGCTAGACAGATCGGAAATGGAGGGAGTGATAGCTCATGAGCTTGCCCATGTTCAGAATAGGGATATCCTGCTCTCGACTATCGTTGTGGTACTGGCAGGGTTCGTGACTCTGCTCTCTGACTTTTTCTTGAGAATGACTATATTCGGCAGGAGGGACAACGACCGGGGAGGAGGACAAGTGCAGATCATAATGCTTATAGCCGGAATTGCTCTTGCCATCCTCGCTCCTGTGGCGGCCATAGTTATCCAGCTGGCAATTTCCAGAAAAAGAGAATTCCTGGCCGATGCCTCCGGAGCCCTTCTTACAAGATACCCCGAGGGCCTTGCCAGTGCTCTGAAAAAAATTTCAGGATATCCGTCTCCTCTTAAAAGGGCGAACCATGCCACCGCCCATCTCTATATAGAAAATCCGTTCAAGGAAAAAGGAAAGAAAGCCGGATTTCTGACAAAGCTTTTCATGACTCACCCTCCGGTAGAAGAAAGAGTGAAAGCTCTGACGGGAGAATAAAAGAAGAATAACTATTCAAATACGCTTACTAAATATTCGTCGATCTTTCGTTGGTCAAGGTTATAGAAACTTTTGTTTTGAGTGCGGAGGTCCGATGCCAGCTTCTTGCCGACATACCTCCAGTGCCAGGGTTCAAATACATAGTACTGGTTGTCTTTCGGATAAGAGAGAATAAAGCCGTATCGGTAAGCATTGGCGAGAAGCCAGTTGTAAGCTGGAGTACCATCGAATCTATCCAGGTCGCCATTTATTCCTGTTGTCAGAAAATCGACTGCCGTGCCGAGCTGGTGTTCGGAGTAGCCTTGGTCTGCGGAGAACTGGTTTGCGGTTCCTGCGCCATAGGTTACCTTGTAGTCTCCCTTCAAAGCCTTCTGCTCATCGAATGATCGGAAGCCGGAGGAAATATAGAGCTCTATTTCGGCCTTCTTTGCGTCATCAATCATGTTCTGCAGGCTCGGCCAGACGTCGGCATGTACAGAAACAGCCTTTTTATCGGAGTATTTATATGAAGCTGGAACATCGGTCAGGCGGGCTGGAGCATAATTTTCGCTCAAAAAGAATACCTTGGAATATTTCGCCAGAAGCTCCTTGTCTGTTCTGCTCAATTTCTGAAGAGTGGTAAGCGTGCCCGCAACGTTCCCGACCTGTTCTTTTAGGCGCTGTTCAACAACTCCTACGTTCAGCGTCTGCTGGTTGAGAGCCGCGGCCAGGGTCTCATGGTTTTCTTTTATGTTCGCGCGAAGATCGGCTGTAGTGGAAGCGTTCTGTTGCTGTATGGAAGTGATATTAGCAGACAGCGCCTCTATTTTGCTGTTGAGCGCGTATATGCGAATATAAGCATAAATTCCGCCTCCAAGCAGGATGGCGAAGGCTATGAGGGGGGTGTAGGTTTCAAGATTTCTTTTTGTCATAGGGGTAGTATAAAGGTTTGTCTGCAATTATTCAAATAGCAAATGGCATGTGGTGATCAGGATAAAAAGGGAGTATAATTGGTTATATGTCAAAAGTTTGTGATCATACCAGCGTTGGAATGCTAGTCTGGAGAGACGAAAAATCGGTGTGGCATATTTCTTGAATAAGCCTATTTTTATCTTGAATCCAGTATCTTCAAGTCTTTCATATAAGCAGGAAATAATGGGAATGAAGCCGATTATGATAAATGGGAATTTGGAGTTAATTAAAAAATAAGTTATGACTGAAGAAAAAAAGAGAGTAGGTGCCTTCACCAAGATATTTTCCAAGTTTCGAAGTTATAGAGAATTATCAGAAGGGAGAGTTTTATATTAAGAGAGAATAAGATGAAAACATTAGATGGTATAATTAAATTATGTTAAAAGACTCTGCAAAAACAATATTATGCTACGGTGATTCCAATACTTGGGGTGCTATTCCCAGTGCTGGCCAGCGCTACCCCAGAAGCGTACGATGGACTGGGGTATTGCAGAATTTACTGGGCGATGACTATGAAGTCCTAAGCGAGGGGTTATGCGGGAGAACATTCGTTGCAAGTGATCCCGCCAAGTCTCACAGGATAGGCATTACTCATTTGCAAGCGCTTTTGGAGACCCACGATCCAATAGATTTCCTCATAATTATGCTTGGAACTAATGACGTAAAGAGTACGTACAATTTGTCTCCTGAAGATATTGC
>JAUYLM010000071.1 GCA_030698965.1 bacterium | reverse complement strand
CAAAGCTATGATCTGATTTTTGAAAAATTTCCCGTCTCGAAGAAAATAGAAAAGCGTAAAGAACATTACGAATATCCCGACTATAACCTTTGTCACCCCTGTGAAGAGCGTGTCCAGATGGGAGAATGCCCACTCCAAGCCCCGCTGTATGTATTCAGTCACATTGAGAGTGTCGAAAGAAATAGACGGGTATACGTCGAACAGCGCGTTTGAAAGCCATGATGAGGCAGAATTCAGGAATGCGATGATAGAAGACCGGCCGGATTCCTCGGTCAGGAAAAAATACATATTTTGAATTTCATTATATAGTTTTGTCGTGATGAAAAATCCCGGGACAAGCACGATGACTACCACCAGAAGAAGTGTGATCAGGGCGGCAACAGTGCTTTTTTCCTTATTCCCGAAGAATTTCCTCAAAATGAACCTGTATACCGGTCCGAATATGATAGCCAGCGCTATGGCTACCACTATTGGCGTCAGGAAAGGCAGAAATATGAGGATGGTCAGGATGAAAACCGCCAGTAACAGCCCGCTGAAAAAGTAGTGCGAAGAATAGTTGTTCATATGTATAGCTTTATATGTATAGCTTTATATGTAGCTTTATATAGCTTTACATTAGTCTAGCAGATTTCCAAATAGTAGTCTAATTATTATAACTCTTATGCACTTGCAAAGAAAATTTTAGAAGCACAGGAGTGATGGCACCGTCCGCTTGCGACCACTATAGTTAACTGTAGTGACTACAACAGAGACTCCATCATGTGTGAAGCTTGACGAAACAGACCACCCGTTGCCCAGACACTATAGTTAACTGTAGTGCCTTAAAAATGATATACTTCCCCCACCGATGTATTGGAATATCACTGACAAAGAGAGACTTTATCAAGCTTTTGAACTTGCGAACAATCGCAAGCTTCTTGAAAATTTCCTTTCCGACATTCTTACCGAAAAAGAAATGGAGCAATGTATTAAGAGGCTAAAAGCAGCCTGTCTTATTCATGACTGCGCTTCATACACACAAATCCATTTAATGACAAAATTAAGCCCCTCCACGATCGCCCGTCTCTCAAAGAGATTTAACAAGCAAGATTGTGGCTTCTCTCAGATAATCAAAAAATTCCTTTCAAAAGGCAACGGCCGCGCCTACTTTGAATGACATTTTTTATATTTCTTTCCCGACCCACATGGGCATAGTTCATTTCTCCCTACCTCATCCTCACGAACCTCCTTCATCTGCATGACTTCAGGTGCGACGACCTCGCCCGCAACATGAGGCAATAGGCTTATAATCTGAGCGTCGATAGCCGCCTGCATTTCCCGGAAAAGCCTCAAACCTTCCTTCTTGTACTCAACCAATGGATCTCTCTGGCCATAAGCGCGAAGATTCACGCTCGATCTCGTATAATCCATCACCTCGAGATGCTCCACCCAATACATGTCTATAGCCTGGAGCATCATCTGGCGGACGACGACAATAAACCGCTCGCGCCCGACGACAGCGATCCTCTCCTCGATGACTTTCCTGTCTTTCACAATCTCCATAAGCTTAGCCTCTACCACATCCGGACCGCCCATCAGCACATCCCGCCTTCTCGTATATATAGTCTTCCTCTGATGATTCAAAATATCATCATATTCAAGTATGTGTTTTCTGGAATCAAAGTTGAACCCCTCTATTTTCGTCTGCGCGCTTTCCAGCGACCTTGTGATCATGCGGTTCTCTATAGCCTCATCATCGCGCACCCCAAGCTTTCCCATTAAATTTTTGACAGTTTCTCCGGCAAAAACCCTCATAAGCGAGTCCTCAAGCGAAACAAAAAACTGCGTTTCCCCGGGATCCCCCTGCCTTCCGGAGCGCCCGCGAAGCTGGTTGTCTATTCTCCGCGCTTCGTGCCTTTCCGTTCCCAGCACAAACAAACCACCAAGTCCTTTCACATCACCATACTCCTCCGTATTGCCGGGATTGCCCCCAAGCTTGATATCCACTCCTCGTCCTGCCATGTTCGTCGCGATGGTCACTCCGCCTTTCTTTCCCGCCTGGGCGATTATTTCTCCTTCTCTTTCATGATTCTTGGCATTCAGAATCTCATGGGGCACGCCTTCGGCCCTCAGGAACTGCGAGAGAATTTCATTCTTCTCAATGGACACCGTACCGACGAGGACGGGCTGACCACTCTTATTAAGTTCCTTTACTTTCCTCCCTATTGCCTGAAATTTTCCCATCTCCGTTTTGAAAATCAAATCATTGTGGTCAATCCTCGCGATCTGCCTGTTCGTCGGAACAATAATAGTATCCAGACCGTACACCTTGTAGAATTCCTCGCTGGAAGTAGCCGCTGTACCGGTCATTCCGGAAAGCTTGCCGTAAAGGCGAAAGTAGTTCTGGAATGTGATGGAAGCGAAAGTCCTGGACTCCTTCTGCACAGGCACGCCTTCCTTGGCCTCGATAGCCTGATGAAGCCCTTCCGACCATCTGCGTCCCGGCTGCAACCTCCCCGTGAATTCATCCACGATCACGACCTGATTTTCCTTTATCACATATTCTTTATTCAAATGGAAAATAGCCTTGGCCCTAACCGCCGTCTCGAGATGATGCACGTATTTTATTCCCTTATCAGTGTATATATTGCCTATGCCCAGCTTCTTCTCTACTTTCTCAATCCCCGCCGAAGTCAGGGCGATGCTCTTATGCTTTTCATCCTTGGTATAGTCTTCCCCCTCATTCAAATCATTAGCCATCCCGGCAAAAATCTGATAGAGGTTCTCAGACTCCGTCGTCGGAGCAGAAATGATCAAAGGCGTACGAGCTTCATCAATTAGTATCGAATCAATCTCATCGACAATCGCATAATTAAATTCCCTCTGCCTCAAATTTTTTTCCTCATACTCCAGGTTGTCGCGCAGATAATCAAAGCCAAATTCATTATTCGTTCCATAAGTAATATCCGCCGCATAAGCTTCGCGCCTCGTAACCGGCCGCAAGAATTCATGCACAACTTTAAATGAACCCTTCTCATCCCGTTCCTGATCCAGTTCCCTATGCATCGTATCGTAAACAAAAGAAGATTCA
>JAUYLM010000051.1 GCA_030698965.1 bacterium | reverse complement strand
CTACTCCACCCGACATGCCGACAACAACTCGGCCTTTGCCGATATTTTTTGCTTCTCCTTGACTTTTCATAGTTTAAATGCTATCATTTTTTTTGAATTCGGACAAGCGAGCATGAAAATAGGTATGAAAATTGAAATAATAGACCCAGATGAAGTTTCGGCATCCCTTCTGGGAGAAATTCTCTCCCAAAACGGCCATGCAGTTGGAGTCAACACTCACCTGACAAGAGGCTCCTTCGCCTCGAGCGACACCGAACTGGTCATCACCGAGTCGGAAACTGGGGGAGTCGAGTCCCTCGATATGTTACAGGCGATGAGAGACCAGGGGCACAAAGCTCCATGGATTATATACCGATGAACCGGTCCTCACGAATCCGGCCTTGCCGAAAAACTTGGCGCGGATGTCATTTACAAAGTTGATATTCTTAACCATTTACAGAAGAAAGGAATCATCAAATAAAACACAGGGGAGGATGCGCACATATGCGCGCCTCCCCTTTCACGTCCCTATTATTTATTCAAATACTTCTCCCTGTTCAGCACATGTCCGGCGTGATCAACGGCATAATGCATCTTTCCGCCCTTGTCGGACAGGTAATAGAGATAGGAAGTTTTTACGGGATTCAGTACAGCCTTCAGGGAATCCAGTCCAGGATTGGATATCGGACCTATGGGAAGACCTGCATATTTATATGTATTATAAGGAGAATCTATTTTCGTATCATTCAGGGAAACATAGCCGGTGGTATTGGCTGTAATATATACGAGAGGCACGTCCACCTGCAGAGGCATCCCGATATCAAGCCTCTTCCACAATATTCCCGCGATGATCGCTCTGTCGGCGCTATTCGCCGCTTCCCTCTCGACGATGGACGCCATGGTTATGATATCCTCCGGCTTCCTTCCGGAGAGGCTTATGCCTGATGAAAATGCGGAAATCTTGTCCCTGAAGGCATTGCGCAGAGAATCCGCTATTTCATCCGGAGTGGAATTCGGATAGAAGAAATAGGTATCGGGAAAAAGATATCCTTCTGCATCAGCGGCTATCTTCACGAAATACGGAGCGTTGAAATCAGGAATATTTTTCAATAAAATCCAGGCGATGTCCCTGACCGTGCTTCCTTCCGGAATCATGACTTTTATCCTTGGAAGCCCATGATCTCCCTTCGCCATCCGTGAAGCTATTGTCCAAACACTGGACGGATATTCGAAGAGATAGTCTCCTGCCGAGACCCCTCTTTGCCCGTAGAAAATTGTTACTATGGATTTAAAAAGAAATGAAGAAGAAATGACATTCTCAGCGTAAAGGATGGATGAAACCCGGGTCAGCGAAATATTCTTGGGAATATGCACTACCTCTCCGGAAGGAAAATTCTTCGGCGGGCGGGAAGCGATAGAAACCATGATGGCCAGGACCAAAAGAAATAACCCGAAAATCTTGATTAAGAAATATTTTTGAAAATGCTTCATGTTTTATCAGATAGGCAGATTGGCGGGAGCCTGGCCCTTCTTTGAAGGAACTCTCTCCAGCGAAGGAGTTCCGGACACGGATCCTGGGAAATGATAAATGGTGGCAAGCTCCTCGGTATTCATGACTATCGGCTTCTCTTCAAACGGAGTGTAGAAAAAAGATCTCATCTTGTAAGCCATGATTCCCTCTCTGGCATAGCGGTGGCGGCGGATATCCATAAAGTCCTTCCATGGGGAATCCAGCGACACTGTCCATTTGTCTCCGTTCGGCCTGAGGCCGTTCAGATGCTCAGTATTGAAATTCTTGAAGAAGGAAATACAGCCGCCGATGCCGAAAGGAGTATCGAAAGATTCCTTCTTGGCGATATACAGCGCACGAATACCGACATCGAAAGACAGCTTGGTAAGTCTGCGGCTGAGAGCCTTGACCTGCATCTCATCGATTTCGCTCAGCATAGGAATTTTTGTAAAACCGGTCTCCTCATCCTTGACTCCGGTGACTTTGGTCTTAGGGTCGCGGATCATTATTTTGTTTATTTCCTCCTGAATCCCATCTTTCCACTCATCGGTAGTCTTGAAGAGATGCCCTTTCTTTTTCTGCTCATCCTTGTGCGCGCGGATCAGGATCTGTATCCAGACCTGCTGGTTCGGACCGACACTGCCCAGGAATTCCAGTCCCGGCACCAGAGGATCAACCTTGAACTCTTCCTTGGGATCCTTATCCAATCCGTAGTCAATATAAGTTTTTATGGGATACGCCGGGATCTTGTTGGCAAATTGAAATTCCGCCGCCCAGACTTTCATCGTCTTAGGGTCATACTTCATGCTCTTGGCATAGTCCTCGACTTCCACTACTTCTATTCCCGGAAATTGCGCGTAAAGAGCGGACATGGCTCCAATCTTCCTCCTGTCCTCCGTCCATATGAAAAATTTTATCCTGCCCTCTACGGAAATGAGCTCCAGGGAATACCACGGGCGGGTCTCGCCCTTCCAGTATCTGTTGAACCACTTCCCGTCGGAGGTATTATGAAAAGCGTGGAGGAGAAGATCCATAGCCGCAGGGGATTTGTAAGTTTCTTTTGGAAGCTTCACTTCCAGAAGCGTGTACTTCAGATTCAGGAAATTGAGGGACCGCACGTATTGCACCCACAGGGTCCAGAAGATGCTTAATAAAAGAATAGTCAGGACGGGTAGCGACAGGGTGATGATAATATCAAGCACCGGCGGGAGAAGCGTCAGCTGGAATTGGGAATATAGATAAGAAAAATATTCTTCGAACCGGATCATGCCTCAATATTATAGCACAGGACTACTGCACGGGAGCATATCTTCCCTCCTTGTCTCTCTTGAAATGCTTCTGATTCTGGAGATTGACCATGATCGTATTCTCCTTTACATAGCGCTCTTTCAGAACCTTGTCCACTATCTCTTCTTTTGTGAGAGGCCCGTGCTTCTCCAGCAACTTGCTTATGACATCCTTGACCACTCCCGACATGTATCCCCATTCGGCAAGGGCGTAGAGGCCGCGTCCGACCAGGACAAATCTGGAATCTTTTATCAGCTCATTGTGGGTAGTGGCCACATGCGCCTTCTTTTTGAAAATCAAGCTGATCTGCTTCGCGACTTCCTTGAAGTGTATCGGGGAGCCATGCTTGCGTATGACGAGAAAAGCGTAGTCCCTCATTCCCTTTGTCCTTATGTTAGGCGAGCTGGCCACTCCCCATTCTCCGATGGCGTTCTTGTCTACTGATTTTGAAAGGGAGAGCCATCGCCTGACGATTTCCTGATTCTTGTATTTTTCAGAGACATTTTCCAAATGCTCCAGGAATTTGTTGACCATCTCTGATTCTGGCAGGAGATCATCGTTGGTCAGTCCGGTATAGAGCTTGCGCAGGGATTCTTCCACCTGCTTGGCCAGAGCCTCATTGACATGCCATCGATGCTTGAAGTCGTCATCCTCCTTTTTTTTCTTGAAGCTGTCTCCGACAACCAGGAGGAAATTGATATGGTTCTGCAGGGACTTGTCCTTGGAAAGTGTCCTGAGAAAATCCTCTTCAACCACGATGCCTCCGAGTGAGTGGATGAGAGTTTCCAGTTCCGAAAAAACTGCTTTCTCGGATTTGTAGGCGTCTGATTTTCTGATGTTTGCTATTGCGTAGTTTTCTATCTGGCGAACCCTCTCTCTGGTTATTCCGTAATTTTTACCAATTGCGTCCAGCGTCATTTTATCGGTATTCTTGCCCAGACCGTATCTGCTGATGAGAACATCGCGGGCGCGGTCCGGCAGGACTGAAAGGAGATTCTTTGTGGATTGCTTAGGTTTGAAAGTTATAGTTGCCATGTGTGTATGTTTTATCACCTTATTGTATATAAGTCAAATCTATAGCACTATATTTATCAGCCTGCCCCTGACCGTTATTATCTTTCTTATCTCTTTTCCGTCAGTCCACTTCATTACTTCAGGAAGAGATAGGGCGGTATTCTTCATATCATCCTCATCGGCTTCCGGCGAGGCTTCGAAGCTGGCGCGGACCTTACCATTTATCTGGACCATGACGCGCACGGAGGATTCCATGATTTTCTCCGGATCATAGACCGGCCAAGCCGATAGAAATATGGACTTTTTGTTGCCGATCGCGAACCACAATTCCTCGCAGACGTGCGGAGCAAAAGGAGCAAAAAGCTGGAGGAAAGCGGAGTAGTCAGCCAAAGATACGGATGCAGATTTTTCTAAATTATTAACCGCAATCATCAATGAGCTTATTGCTGTATTAAATTTCATACTTTCTATATCTTCTGAAACTTTTTTTATAGTCTTGTGAATTGTAACTTCGGAAGATTCTATAATTTTATCTTGCAGTTTCCAAACTTTTTCTATGAATCTCCTCGTTCCGACTATGCCATTTTCATCCCAGGCAATATGCTGGTCAAAAGGTCCCATGAACATTTCATAGACTCGCAGGGCATCGGCCCCGACGGCCTTTATGATACTGTCGGGGTTCACGACATTGCCCTTTGACTTGGACATCTTTTCTCCGCCTTGAGCGAGGATCAAGCCGTGAGAAGTGCGCTTGGTGTAAGGCTCCTTTGTAGGAACGTAGCCCAGATCAAAAAGGAATTTGTGCCAGAAGCGGGAGTAAAGAAGGTGGAGAGTCGTATGCTCCATTCCTCCATTGT
>JAUYLM010000032.1 GCA_030698965.1 bacterium | reverse complement strand
GGACAGAGACTGGATTGGAAAGGAGATGGTCAACAAATGAAACTCCCTCACCCACCCCAGTTTTTTTACCTGCTTCCTCTACTTCCTTCAGTACACCTTCTTTTGTAAGAAGAGAATCGTTGTACTGGGGGGAATTGGATGGCTGGATCTTCTCAATAGTGAAGTTCCCCGCCTTTTCGAGCTTATCAACAGAGCCCAGGTTGAGCGGGTTGGGAGAAGGAGGGGGGGGTGAGGAGAGGGGGATGGATTTTGCGGTAGTGCTGGCTGGCTGAGGAGGATTTTCGGCTTCTTCCTGCGTTATTCGGAGGGATTCACGTATGCTTGCAAATATCTCATTGTTAATGTCGATAGCGATCTTTTCAGCGGTTTTTTCAGGAATTTCTAGACTCTTTGCGATCGTATCTACAAATTTATCCGATTTTATTTTTCCAACCATTACACCCTCGGTATCTGCATTTAGTTGTCCTAATTGGTCAATGTGGAGGCTGTAGCGATCGGCTATTGTTTCTAATTTGGCGTATACATTAGAAGAATCAATGGCCTCAAGAATATCCGCGGGTACATTTTGTGTGTTTTGATTGTCCATGTTTTTTATAATTAACTCCACTCTGCCCGATTGTGCCTTATCCAGCCTTTTGCTTTATGATTTGCGGGTGCCGTAGCGAATATGTGGTCCCCGACCACTTTTTTTAAGGACCCATCTATATCCTCCATTTCTTTTAATTGAGATGGTGCGAGGCTGTTGATAACATTTATATTTGTTAATACAGCAGACATTTTGGACAATTCCTTCCCCGATATTTTCTTAATATGTTCCTGAATATCGGGCAATGCGCCTGGCATTACATTGCCAAGTATTGTTGTTAAACGGTTCTCTCTGACTGCTTTGAATTCAGTTTTTTGCGCATCCGTAAGGATGTCGCCATCGAGAAGAGAATCTGCCTGCTTAGAGGAAAGGCTACCAGCGAATACAGGATTTTTTAGTGTGTCAAAATCCATATCTTCAAAATCCTTATTACTCATCTTGCCTACAGCGCTGCGGAAATTCTGCATCTGCGCTGGTGTTGGAGGAACTCTAGAGCCAACCACCGCCCCAATGACCGCGGCTTGAGCTTTTCCTCTCTGAACGCCAGCAATGAACCTTGAACGTTCCTTATTTTCTTTTTGGATATCAGAAAGATTCTGCTTGCCCCCGTACGTACTGCCTTCTGCTTGAGCTAATCGCCCCCTGACAACTTGGCTGATTCCAAGGTTTCTAAGAACAGATGAGGCCGCTCTTCCAGTAGTACTGCTTTGGGCGGCCGCCGCCATGCTATCAAATTTATTGCCAGCAAATCTTCCGAGTCTTCCGGCGGTATTCCTTCCCACCACTCCCCTCACCTTTTCTTTTATTCCATTTGCCCACGCAACACTTTTTCCACCCATTTGCAAAGCGACAATCAGAGGGGCGTTTATAAACAACAAAGCAATTACATATTGAATTATTATCCCGACCTGTGAAAGATTAAACGTTCCTTCATTTCCGTAAAAATCCGCATTCGAAGTGTTTGAAGAGAGGAATGCCATGAATCCTCCAGTTCCGACCGGAGCATTCGGATCCCCGTTCAATAGCCGGAGCGCTACATACATTAGTAAGAGATAAGCTGGCATGAATGTGCATTGTTTGATGAGATAATCCAGCCATTTATCAGATAAATTCTTTTTTACATCTGGAAATATCCATCCGACAAAATA
Source organism: bacterium (assembly GCA_030698965.1). GTDB lineage: Bacteria > Patescibacteriota > Minisyncoccia > Phycocordibacterales > PALSA-1337 > CAIOGI01. The sequence goes on along the minus strand of JAUYLM010000032.1, from coordinate 20,502 downwards.
AACAGACGAAAAGGCCATTAGAAACATAAGTATTGCGACTCTGACGCTAAAGGCTATGGCAGCAGCCAAGAAGCTGAAGGCGGCAGTCATCATTATTGCTATTCCTCCAACTCCGGCAATTATTATTCCCATCTTGGGGTTTTGGCTCTTTAGCACCCCATTGTTATCATAGAGTCTTGGAATTTTCAGGCTTTGCATAAATACGTCGGAAAGACCTCCATCGCTGAAGGTTTTGGAAAGGCCTCCGGAAAGAAACTCGGTGTTCGGAGCAATTGCTCTGTAAAACTGTAGCGAGATAAGATTAGAAGCATCAATTGCAACTTTGGTGAAGAATAAACTGAAATTTATTAGAATTCCTGCGAGAAATATATTCACGATCAAACTTCCAAAAGAGGGGCCTTTCACCCCCAAGATCATAACTATAGAAGCATAGAGAAGCATAAAAATTATAAATATGCTGGACAAATCTCGTATGACAGTCCAGACAAGTCCGATAGCCGGTGTTTTATCATACAGTTCTTTTATATGAAGCGTTAGATTTATGGAAACGCTTAAGAATAATCCCGCCATGGCTACAAACCATGATGCTATTGTGAGGCCATAGTTAGCCAAAGCCGCTAATCCACTAACTATACAATCATTTATGTCGAAGCCGGTGAGGTTTACACACGAAGCCTCAGCAATCTGAGGAGTCAGAGCAAAACCCCCTATTGCTAGTACCACGGTCACTATGAGAATTATTGATAAATATTTCTTCATTCTAATTTAATTAGCGGAATATCTGGCATTCCTGCACCGTTCTTTCCGCGTCCCTTCTCAGATCCGATGCGCTTTCCCTGACTTCTTCCAGTTCTCGCTGGGAGCCAACTATGTCATTTGCGTCAGTAAGGTCCTGATTCTGCAGCATTTGGGAAAATGTCTGGGTGGGAGCGCTCAGCTCGTTCACTGTGGTGGCCGCATTTGCCTGATCTCTCAAGTTGGTCAGTGTGATATACCTGGTATCCGCTTCCCTCGCTTCCGCCAGGAGCTTCGTAGCGAGAGGCGTTATGTTGAGCGTTACTACAGCATCTATTCCCACTTTTCTACTCTCGGCAATTGACAGTTGTCCCCCCTGCAATGGCGGAGGACCGGCTATTTTTTCGTCGTAACACCTCTTGGCTTCATCGTATTTGTTTTTCACATCGAGGATTAAATTGAGCGATTGATCTTTGTTGGTCTTGTACTCTAGGGTGTCCGTAATATACTTTCCAACGCTCTTGATGAAGTTATTTCGGAGATTTTCGACATGATTCATGTCCGTATTGGCTTCATTTTGGATCTGGTATACATACGATGTGGAATCGCTTGGCCCGCTTCCGCTGACAGCACGAAGTCCTCCGGTAAGAACTGTATTTATCAGCTGAGCGGCAAGAGCACTAACTACCTCATTTATGGAGTCTACCAGCTCGATCTCGCGCAGAGGTCCGTTCAGATGATTTTGGATCGAGCCTCCGATCAGAGAACCGGGAGTTTCGATAGGGCAGTCGTTGATACTCTTGAGTGACCCAACTTCTCCGGAGTAGTACCCCTCCCCCGTTCCTGTCTCCAGACTTTCATAATACGCGTCTTCGCTGGATGCTTCGTACTTGGCTGAAACTGTGGCATTGTGCTGTTTCACCTCGGCCTTGCACTTTGGATTTCTCCAGGACAGAAATCCTTTCCCGTTACTGATCTCGTCCTTTTTTGAAATCTGGGCATTGGCTACGCGGAGTGACAATTCACTTTCAGCTCTGAGATATGCTCCATAGATGTTATTCTGCGGCTCGGTTGTAAGAGCGACAAAAGCAGGCCAGCCTCCCTGGCTGAAATCCCCTGCCGTGAAGCCGTTTATACTCGCTCCCTTTACGGCATTTTTGCTGTTGGTGATGATCGTGCCGAGGGTACACGCGTATCTTTTTTGAATCTTTGGATGGTATTTGAAAGCCAAGGCAACTCTTATATCAATGCTAAATGGAGAACACAATTCTGTAAGCGGTCCGCCTGTTTCCGCCAGGAATTCTCCTGTAATCTGGTCCGCCACATCGATGAAGAATGATCCGGGATTTGTAATAAAAGAAGGGCTTCCTTCAAACCCGGAATTGATCCAGTTCACTGTGCTGGCTGTGATCTGGCGTATGAGCTGTTTCGCCAGAGTAGTGGCAAGGGTATCCAGGACAAAAGCTTTGAATTCTAGAGAGTAGGTTGCAAAAGCAGATGTTGCGGTACTGAGTGTCTGAGCAATCTGTTGGAAGAGGGTTGCTGTAGAATTGACCTCGAGGGTTCCAAGCTGAGCCTCGGCTTTTCGAGGCGCTCCATAAACTCCCAGAACAATTGCAAGGACCAGAAGCGTCGCCGTTATTTTGTTTAAAGAATTGCTTGTCATATTTATCTATAAAACATATACCCAGGCTCATTCTGAGAATATGAGATATTCTTCGAAGCCAGATATTTTTTTATTGTCTGAAGAGAATCGATGAGGGACTTTCCGTTATCGAGATAACTGCTGGCGGCCTGGAGTCCTTTCATGGCATCGGCATTGCTTTGTCTGAATGCTTCAGCGGTAAAAAGAAATTTACTCACGGAATTTATGAGGTTCAAGTGCATTGAAGCCATTGCCGGGGGGGCTGGAATTTTGAGAAGGCCATCGATTATCCTCTTATATGCGGAAATTATAGGGTCAATCTCCCTTAGAATCTCCGGGTCCTCTTTTTCTGCGCTTTCTTTGGATATGACGGCTTCATCCCTTCCACGAATCTGATTGCTATTGAAAATAGCTCCGACATCATTCCCGTATTTTTTTATGTATTCCGCGGAATTATCGGAAGACGTTCTTATGTCCTTCAGATCATAAATTTCCGGCTGTGAAAGGACGATGCCATTTTTCAGAACCTGCCCCACCATTTCCTGCTGGCTTTGCGCGTCTCCGGACAGTCCCATTTGATTGAGTTCCATGTATCTCGCGAAAAAGTCCCTCGCCAGTCTGTCAGTAGGGGTAAGGTTTGCAGAGGGAGTTGAGCTAGATGTTGTCACAAGAAGCGCCTCTTCCCAGTCTTTCAGGCCATCACCATCACTATCCTTGTCGCTATTTTCAATCAAGATTTCCGGAGTCGAAAAGTTGTCATTTCCGGATACAACCGGAGCGCTGTAGACTGCTTTTTTGATTTGGTTATTTCGGTATTCCGCAAAGACAAATGCCCCAGCTACTATGAGGATAGCCATTACTATCAAAATAATATTTTTTGGCCCCATATCCCCATAATTATAGCAAGGAATCTGGCGTTATCCTATGTAGATATCTGTAGATATCTCGGTAGATATCTTTTTCCAATCTTCCAGTTTCATTTCCTCTGCGCGCATCGTGACCGGCCATTCATTCTCCACCCATATTTTCTTTAGTTTCTCTGCAGGAACAATATCTTCCAGATTTTGATGAGAACTTTGCGTTTATGGGCAAAACCTGTTTTTAGGGCTATAAAAAAGGATTTCTCGTTTAAATTCACGAAGAATTTCTTTGAAATATCCTCTATGAGAAGCACCGCGGAGTCGACATTTGGAATCGGCCGGAAGAATTTTCTAGGCACTGATGTTATATATTTTGGATTTCCATAGGCCTTTACTGCCATAGATAGGATACTTCCCCTCTCGTCCACAATCCTTTTTGCCAGCTCTTTCTGGAGCATCACAACTATTCTTGAAGGCTGTGCACTCGATTCTAGGAATTTTCTCAGGAATTCTCCGCTGATATAATACGGAATATTTGCCGTGATAGCGTATTCCCCGTTTTTGAGTCCATGTGAGTCTGGGTTGAATTCCAGAATATCCTCATGAACTACCCTCAGCCTGTCCTTTTTTATTTCCTCCCTGAATTTTTCCGTCAAAAATGGTATTGCCCTGTCATCTTTTTCCACGGCGATCACCTTTGCCCCCGCCTCAAGCAGTCCTTTTGTCAGAGCTCCCTTGCCTGGTCCTGCTTCAAGAACGAAGCAGTCCTGATAAATTTGAGAGGCGTGAACCATGGCCGAAACCACCTGCGGTGCGTGCAGGAAGTTCTGTCCCAATGATTTTTTTGCGGTAAATGTTTCCATATTAAAAATCTATAAATATTGCTTTTACCCCCCTAGGCTTTTCATCGGCATTCTCCACATCCGGCTCGAGATGTTCGTCACCGATGTCTGAGATGAATTCTGATGGGGTGTTAACTTTCTGTGATCCATATATGGTCCTCAGCTGGGCATAGCTCAAAAAAACTTTTTTCCTTGCTCGCGTGACGGCTACGTAGAACAACCTCCTTTCTTCCTCGGCTTCTGACTGGCTTATGTCACTCTCGTTCAGTCTCTGATGAGGGAATAAATCCTGTTCCAGTCCTGCGATGAAAACATAGTCGAACTCCAAGCCTTTGGAGGCATGAACGGTCATGAGCTTTACTGCATCCTTCTCTTTTTCCAGCTCGTCCTGATCGGTGGCTAAAGCGGCATTGGAGAGGAGGGATTCTATCCCATCTTCAGGAGGAAGGGAGTCGTACTGTGTCGCAACGGAGGCTAATTCCCTAAGGTTTTCAAGCTTTTCCTGCTCTTCTGGCGAGCCATTTTTATACATCATTTCCATGCCAGTTTCTCTCAAAATATATTTTATGGTATCTGAAGGCTTGCTCGTCGCGACGACATCTTTTATGCGATCAAGCAATCCGAAAAATTGTGAAACTTTGATTCTCATGGCCGGAGGCAGTGCATCTTTATTGCCCGCTAGAATCTTTAGCATCGTGACCTTGCCTATGCCTCTCGGCGGAATATTGATCACGCGCGCCATGTCGCCGGAGCTTTCCCTATTGAGCGCGGCTTTGATGAACGAAAGCGTGTCTTTTATTTCTTTCCTTTCAAAAAATCTGACTCCAAGCATCTGGTACGGAATATTTTTATTCAGAAAAGACTCTTCTAGGATACGGGACTGGAAGTTTGCCCTGTAGAGTACGGAGATTTCCTTTGGGTTCACGCCTTTTTCTATCAAGTCACGGGCAGTATCAGCGATGATCCTCGCCTCTTCTTTTTCAGTGTATGAAATAAAAAGCGCGATCTTTTCTCCTTCCGGATTTTTTGTAAAAAGATTCTTTTTTCTGCGCATGACATTTTTCTGTATGACATTATTTGCCGCCGCGAGGATAGTTTGAGTAGAGCGATAATTTTCCTCGAGAACGACCACTTTTGCTTCGGCGTAGTCTTTTTCAAAATTTAGAATATTTTTTATGTCCGCTCCGCGCCAGGAATATATGCAGTTGTGAACTGGAGTAGAATTCGCTATGTAATTATGAGTGTTTTTTATATTTAAATCATATACGACTCCTTCGTAAAAACTCTTTTTCACATCGATTACTTCCTGCTCGATGATTTTTCCTTCTTCTAAGATACCGATAGTCATGCCAGGAATGATATTTCCTGCCGGGTGAAAAAACATTTTCTTATTTGGAATCAAGGAAACACTCCTCCTTACGGTGAGGTGAGGACGTAATGAATAGATCTTTTGGGCAATTTCTTCAGCATTTCCATAGTCTAGGTGGCTTATCTCCATTCTCCAGTCATCTCTTTTGCCTTTGCGAACAGGAAACCCTTCGGCTATAAGTGTGTCTTTAAATTCACTATCTGTGGCATTTACTGATACTCTGCTTAGACCCCAAGGGCTGATCAGGCTTCTCCTCGGATCGTCGAACATTGAAACTCTAATATTTATTCTGTCGCGTAAGGTATTCAGTGTGGTTGTTCCCTGGGGAACATAATGAGGATAGTTTATGAATAATCCAGAATCTTTAAAAAGCATCCCCGCTCTACTTACTGTATCAATAGATGAATATAGTTCATCGATAGCACTCTGTTTAATTACCATTCTTCTGTTGCCGTTTGAAAAGACAAGACCGGGAATTCCATATTTTGAAGAAAAATAAACCTCCCAATAAAGAGCCTCGCTTTTTTCAGAACACATTTTTAAGATCCACATTTTATCTGCGTGTTCCTGGTTGCATCTAACCAGTAATCCAATTTCCTTATCTTTTTTACCCTTTCTTATACTTTTTACCATTCCAATCCTGTATCCCTTCTCTCTTTTATACATAAGGTAGACGTAATAACAGTCAGGTTTAAGTGAAAGAGATGAAAATAAGATATGGTTTGGGGTGGCTGTAATACTGCCTTTTTTGGTCGAAATGGTAATAACCTCTCCGCTATATTTTCTAGATATGACCCTTTCTACCGACGTCTCACAGGTACTTCCATTTCCTGCTGCAGATATTATCTTATCTTTTTCTTTAATATCCTTAATTTTCTTATTTCCTCCTGGAACGCTAATCCACGTGTCGGGCAAGAGGCATTGATCAACATCTCCAACAACACATATATTGCGCTCATTGGAGGCTAGTAATTGCATCATTTGATATTGAACTTTATTTACATCCTGATATTCATCCACATGAATATATCTCCATATGTGCTGATAATGTTTCCTCACACTTTCATTTTTCTGCAATAGAACAGCCGTTTTCAACAGTAGATCATCAAAATCGGCGGATTTTTCCCTCGCAAGAGTCTTCTCGTACTTTTCCCATACGCTTCCTATTGTTTTCTGATAGAACTCCTGAGGACTTCCGCTGAGCCTGCTCATGTATTCTGATGCGGTCACTCCGTTCCCCTTCTCTCGAGATATCGCGTTGAGTATGGCTCCAGGTTCAAACTGCTTAGGATCAAGTTCCAGCTCTTCCAAGACTGCCTTCACGGCTCTTTTTGAATCCGACCTGTCAAATATCGTAAAATGCCTCGGCAAACCGGCAAGAATACTATTTTCTTTTATAATATGGACTCCCAAAGCATGGAAAGTACTGACAAAAGGAGTCTGGTTCATGGAAACCGGCATATTCAAGCTCTTATCTGACCGCAAGAGTCCTATAACCCTATCGCGCATTTCCTTCGCCGCTTTGTTTGTAAATGTAATCGCCAGAATTTTTGATGGCTCTACTCCGCTTTTTACTAGATTTAGTATTCTATGGGCAATGGTTTTCGTCTTTCCGGCACCCGCTCCGGCCAGGATCAGCAAAGGCCCGGAAGTAGTTTCCACCGCCTCTTTTTGCTGGGAGTTAAGCTGATGCATTTGCTCGCTCATGACACCATGATAGCATAAAAACTATCCACTTTTTCGTGATTGACTTTTGACCCCCATTCAGTTAACCTATGGAGGTACCTTCCACAAATAAAGGTAAAAATCTGGCTCAACAGAGCCAAACTCCAGAAACATCCCGAACTACCGCTTCGTTGAACAAACGACCTCCCTATTGCCGAAAGACTATTTCTATTATGCAATTTTTTAGTTACATTTTCTCCAGAAAGACATTTTCTTTTATAAACCTTTCCAAAGAGGTTGTTATTGCTTTAATTCTTATATCACTTCCAGTATTTTATCCCAGGACCGCCAATGCAGGTCTTTTTTCTTTTCTTTCGGGCGTAGCAGGAGGTAAAGCCTCGGCCGATATCCAGAAACAGGATGATGTGCCAAATTCCCAGACCATGCCTATTCTAAAGGCAGTAGTTAACTCCAACCCTCATCCAAAGTTTGCTTTAAATGAGCCGATCCTGATTTCAGAAAATACCCTCTTGGCTGAAATAGGGCCATCCGGAACCATTTCGGAAATAGAAGACATGCCCAATACTCAAATCAGTCTTTATATTGTCCGTTCCGGGGATACTCTTTCTGAAATCGCTTCCATGTTCGATGTTTCCGTAAATACCATTGTTTGGGCGAACAATCTTGGAAGAAATCCAATCATTAAAGAAGGCCAGACACTGGTTATTCTGCCAATCACTGGTATACAGCATACGGTTAAAAGAGGCGATACTATCAAAGGCATAGTTGGAAAATATAAAGGGAATTTGGAAGAAGTTCTCCAGTATAACAACCTTACGCTGGATTCCGTGATAAACGAGGGAGATACGATAACTATTCCTGATGCGGAGCCTTCTGTAGAAGTGGCACCGCGAAAGAACACGCCAAAGGTAAATAATTCAAAAAATCCAGTAGCTTCAGGGTATTACATGCGGCCTATTTCAGGGGGAAGAAGATCTCAAGGCATTCACGGAAATAACGGAGTTGATCTAGCTGCTCCTATAGGCACTCCCATATTTGCTTCCGCGGGAGGAATGGTTATAGCAAGCATGTCAAATGGAGGGTGGAATGGAGGATATGGAAATTACGTAATTATCTCGCACTCAAACGGCACGCAGACCCTCTATTCCCATAACTCATCGAACCTTGTTTCTGTAGGAGAAAAGGTAAATAAAGGCCAGCAGATCGCGAAAATAGGTATCACGGGAAAGACGACCGGACCGCATGTCCATTTCGAGATACGAGGCGCCAAAAACCCTTTCTAGAACCTCTGTCTGTATTGCAGTGCTTCCAGTATGTGCTCTCTGCCGATTTCCCTCTTGCCTTCCAGGTCGGCTATAGTGCGAGCCACTTTTATCACTCTATGGAACGCTCTGGCTGACAATGACAATTTTTCTGCGGAGGAAGTAAGCAATTTCTTTATTTCAGGAGAAAGCATGATGCACTTTTCCATATCAGAGACGCTCATCTCGCTATTAAGCTTTTTGCCTATAATTTTTCTTTTTTTGAACCTTGCGGTCTGATGTTTTCTGGCATCGGACACCCTCTTTCGGATTGATTTGGAGTCCTCATTAGACTTCGCGGAGTTATTTTCTGAAAGCTTCTCATACTCGACTTTTGAGACAGACACCCAGAGATCTATCCGGTCAACAATAGGTCCGGATATTCTTTTTCTGTACCATGCTATGTCTTTGTCCGTACATGAGCACTTCCTCTCAGCATTTCCATCTTTGCCATAGCCGCACGGGCAGGGGTTCATTGAGGCGATGAGAATGCACTGCGCAGGGAAAGTCATTACTCCGCGTGCTCTGGATACTGTTATGGTCCTGTCTTCCAACGGCTGTCTCAAAGCGTCTATGGCGCTCCTGTCAAATTCTGGAAATTCATCCAGGAAAAGTACTCCCCTGTGAGCAAGGGTTAGTTCTCCCGGCTTCGGAAACGGCCCTCCGCCAACGAGCGAAGCGTAGGAAGATGTGTGATGTGGAGAACGGAATGGAGGATGCGCAATAAAGGGCTTGTCTAGAGTTCTTGCCATGGAATGGACTCCTGTAACTTCCAGAATTTCCTCATGATTAAGCGGCGGCAGTATAGTCCGGAAAGCCTTTGCAAGCATTGTCTTGCCTGTTCCCGGTGGTCCGTACATGGCTATGTTGTGCCCTCCTGCGGCAGCTATTTCCAATCCCCTCTTTGCCGTCTCCTGTCCTCGTATGAGAGAAAAATCCGTATCAAATGATTGTTCTTCGCATATGATCCTGGTCAGTGGGCAGGGTTTCATAAGGCCGTCCTTTCTAAGCATGAGATGGCCGATTATTTCTTCCAATGTCTCGACTGCGTACACCTTAATCCCCCTGACCAAGCCTGCTTCCACGGCATTCTGCTTTGGAACATAGACCTCAGTGAACCCCATGTCGCAAGCCCCGCGTACCAGAGGAAGAACCCCGCTGACCTTCCTGAGGCGGCCCTCCAGAGAAAGCTCCCCGAGAAAAAGCTTTTTTTCGGAGTCAAAGAAAATATCTCCGGTCGCACACAAGTATCCCAATGCCATTCCTAAATCAAAAGAAGGCCCTTCTTTTCGAATATCCGCCGGTGCTAGAGAAATAACCACTTTTTGATTTTTTTGCTTCGGTGAAGAATACCCACTGTTCTTTATTGCGGCCGAAACGCGATCCTTTGCTTCTTCCACTGCCTTATCGCCCAGTCCGACAACAGCAAAGGAGTGTAAACCATTCGATAGGTCTACTTCTATTGTCACAGTGTTGAAATTCAGTCCGGAAAGTTGGGCGCTGTATATTTTTGATATCCTTGTGCTCATGCTGACAGCATACACAATCGAGATTAATTCCTAATAAACTTTTAATGAATTTTTGATAAACTTTTGCAAAAAACCATAGTCGGCAATAAAAAATCCCATTGTGTAAATGGGGTTTTTCATTGCGAAATCATTTATTCAGTATTTCTAATGTTGATTCATGTGCTTTACGCATGTTCTTGCTGACGGATTTGCCTCAAGGCGGTCATTTTCAATCGGTCCACCAGAAATTTCGCATATTCCAAAGGTATCATTCTCAATTCTTTCCAGAGCGGCTTTAACTTCATTCAGCTGTTTTTCCAATTGGCCTAATATGAGCTCATTTTCTTCTAATTCTTCAAGTTTATCGGCAACCTCGTTTTCATCTGCGGTATCAACTTCCATTGTACCGGAAGTCGCCTCCCAGGCCGGATCCTTCCCATCCCTCTTCTGGCCGACCGTTCCAAGTTCGTCCTCAAGAATCTTCTTTTCTTTCTCCAGCTTCTCCTTGAAATATTGTGTATCCTTTTTTATCATGAGGGTATTCTACCTTACATATGTTTGCTTTTCAATACGATCTACTATGGCAATAAAAGCGCTTTCGGTTGTAGTTATAACAAGCGTTTCCTTGTCAATAAAGGAATAAAGGAAAAGAAGTTCTCCATTGATGCTCCTGAATTCCCTGGCATCGCGGTTGCGGATCTGCTTGTCTGAAAATTGCCCTTGTATATTGTAGTAAGCGGCTATGGATGTCGACGCGTTTTCCGCCTGCTCTGCCTGTTCAAGCGCTTTCTTTTTGTAATTAAAAATAAATGACAGGTCTTCGGCCATGGTTTTTTCCCACGAAAGCATTCCTGCGAAAGTATTCTGAAAAAAATCGGTTGTAAGTGCTATGAAAGGAGTTTGCAAACCGCTTTCTTCCCCATACGAGCCTAGCATCCATCGGTCAGTAAGAGAGCGAAGGACAATATCCGGCATATTTACGCTTATTTTTTCTATAAATGTACTGCCGGTAACGGGAGATGTATTTTCTTGAGGAACCAGCTCAAGGATTTTTCCTGCAGGCTGGATGTTTTTATTAAATTCTGAATAAATTGCCGAGACGATTTGCCCACTAGTCATTCCACTTATATCCAGATTTATTTTTGCGTCGCCAGGAATGACGGAAGCTATTACGGCAGGCATCGGAACGGTTTTGGGCGCAGACAGCGGACTTTTGAGGTAAAGATAATATCCGCCTGCAACCCCCCCTCCAAGCAATATGAGGCTTGCAATGCCGGTGAGTAATGGTTTAATGTAATTTCTGGCCGGAGCCGTAGATACGCTCTCATTTTCCCCCTTCTTTTTATTTTCGGCAATTGCTATTGTAACTGCCGAAGTTTTCTTTTGTGCAAGAGCTTTCGCCAAGTCGCTTTCGTACGTGCGCATTGATTCAGGGGAAGGTATTTGCCTCGGCTTATTAATTGATATTTCAGAGGGTGTGCCTTCTTGGACAGGACCTCCCTTTTCTCCATCGGGGATGATCTGCTGGAGCATCTCTTTCATGACTACTCCCGAAGGAATTTTTTCTTTGGGTGTTTTTTCCTCGTTCATTTATTTTTGTATTTTTGAGGGTCTTCTGTTTCCCAGTAGATATTTCTGCGGATTATGGTCGAGGTCCAGAAAATCATCAGCGGATTCTATGAGTTTGGCCGAGGTTGATTTCCCGAAGGATACGACCTCGACTTGGCATCCTTGGTTCATCTGCAAGTATTCAACCAGCGGGACATAGTCTCCGTCTCCTGCGACCAGTACGATAGCGTCAAGCTTGGGAGCGATCTTGACGGCGTCTATTGCAAGCCCCACATCCCAGTCAGCTTTTTTCGCCCCGCTGCCAAATATCTGAAGGTCTTTTGTTTTTGTCTCGATTCCCATCTTCGTCAGTGCTTCAAAGAAAGCTTTTTCATCGCCAGCCTCGGTGGTGATGACATAAGCCGAAGCTCTTATGAGTTGCCTGTCGCCCACCGCATCCTTTACTATCTGTCCAAAATTTACTTTTGAATTGTATAAATACTTACCGCTATGGTAGATATTTGCCGTGTCAATAAAAACGCCGACGCGCTGCTCCTTGTGTTTGATAACTGCCATATTAAATTGTTTTTCTTGTGTAAAAAATTATTAAAACTATAATGCTATTATAGCATCTGCCATGCCTTTTTGGGCTATTTCTTCAAATCAAGTTTTTTCGTGATGGACGAGTAGCGCTTGGGATTCTTTTTCTTGAGATAATTCATATGAGTCTGACGGTCCGCCACCATAGCGAGAAGCCCTCTTCTGGAATGGTTGTCTTTCTTGTGCTTTTTCAAATGAGTCGCAAGTTCGTCAATTCTTTTCGTTAAAATAGAAATCTGAACCTCGGGAGAACCCGTGTCCTTGTCGTGAATAGCTGCTGTCTTGATAACATTGGCTTTTACCCGTGTTGTTAACATGATGGGAGAATAGTAGCACGAATAACTTTATATTGCAAGGGAGATAAAAATATCGGCAATGCCGAACTGTTTGGGGTAATTTTGGTATATAATTAGATCATGTCGCACAATATTAAAGATCTCAAGCAGGAATTTCTTGAATATATTGAAATAGAGAAAGGCAGAGCGGTGAAAACCGTTGAAAACTATGATCATTACCTCAATAGATTCATAGATTTCGCCAAAATAAGGAGTGCCGGCGATATTACAGAAAACGCGGTCCGAACCTACCGTCTATGGCTCAATCGTCAATCCGGGGGCAATAACAGGGCTACCGGAGATACACTTAAGAAAAAAACCCAGAATTACCACCTCATCGCCCTTAGGGCTTTCCTCAAATACCTTGCAAAACGAGGGATTAAGACACTTTCTCCTGAATACATAGAGCTGGCGAAGGTCGGAGAGCGCCACCTGGATCTGATTTCAGCCGATGAATTAAGGAGATTGATGGAGGCTCCGAGAGGAGATGACATAAAGTCATTGAGAGATAAAGGAATAATCGAACTCCTCTTTTCCACAGGGATGCGTGTTTCAGAGCTCTGTTCCCTATCTAGGGACATTGATCTGCGTGCTGATGAACTCTCGGTTCGAGGAAAGGGTGAAAAAATAAGGGTTGTTTTCCTCTCTTCTGAGGCAAAAAATGCTTTGAAGAGGTATTTGGACAAAAGAACTGATGTAGATGATGCCTTGTTTGTAAAGGCAGATGGAAAAGAAAGGGCTGAGAAAGAGGAATTGCGTCTTACCAGGCGTTCGGTTGAGAGAATAATCAAGGAATACGCCATAAAAGCCGGCATTTCCAAGAAAGTCACACCTCACGTGATCCGTCATTGTCTAGAAAAGAACACTAGAATATTTTGTAATGGAAAAATCTGTTCTGCCGAGGAATTGTATTATGGCAATCAGCGCTTTGTTGATAGTGTAGATTTTTCTACGGGTAAAGTGGTTCGAGGAAAGATAGTTGGCAAGTTGAAACACACCACAGACTCTTTGCTCAAGATTTGGGCAGGTGGCAGAGAGCTTGTATGCTCTTCCTATCACACTTTGTTTACTATAGATAAATCTGGAATCATTCCCATAGAGGCTCAAGATTTAAAAGTTAATAGTTATACGGCTGGTTTTAGTGGTTATGGATTAGAAAATAAACATTCTGATTCTTCAAAATATTGGAGAATTGTCGGCTATATACTTGGCGATGGTACGTTGAGCGAGAGAAGGCACGGTGTCATTATCGCAGAAAAGAATAAGCTATTCGCTGACTATTATGTCAGTCTAGTATATGAAGTCTTCAGATTTAAACCAACCTTGAACAAAGCGAAGCACTCTCTAACTTATCTCATAAATTTGTACAAAGTTCCTTTTTTGAAAAAGATGAGAGCAATAGGCATTACACAGCTTTCTCCTGGTAGAAGAGTACCCAAGAAACTTTTCACTTCCCCTCCAGAAGCAATATGCGGTTTTTTGGCAGGATATTATGATGCTGAGGGCAACAGCGGGGCAGTTAAGTTTTTTTCGACAAGCAAGGAACTACTGAAAGATGTCCAGTCTCTTCTTTTAATACTTTCAATCGATTCTGTATTAATTGAGACAAATAGAATTGTTAAGTTACCTTCAGGAAAACGTATCCCGCATAGAATATATGTTCTACATGTCGTAAGGCCAAAGAGCCAGGCCTTGTTCAAGAAGCTTATCCCTACTCTTAAAGATACGATTAAAGTTAATACGCCTTCAGTTCGATCTGATCTAGATAAGCTTCCTACTCAAGAAATATTTAAAGAGCTCATTCCTCAATTCTTAAGACACAAAGGACTTGGACACTATCTGGGAACCAAGCTAGCCATTAAACACCTAAATAGATACATGAGAATATGCACGACTCCTGATTTAATAAAAAGAATTCTCACGGCATGCCAGGATTTAGGATTCTCATCACCGTATCTGCGTGTTTTGGAATCAATTTTGATCAAGCCGGTGAAATGGCTTAAGGTGAGAAAAATCGAGAATGTCGAAGAAAAAACAGAAGTTTTTGACTTTACAATTTCTCCACAAGCAAATTTCATTAGTGATGGATTTATATCTCATAATTGTTTTGCCACCGACTTGCTTTCAAACGGGGCTGACTTACGCTCTGTACAAATGCTTCTCGGCCACGCTAACATCGGAACGACACAGATTTATACTCATGTTACAGATAATCAATTAAAGAAAATTCATCAGCAGTTTCATAATAAAAACAAATAATATGAATATTATCTCATGGAATGTGAATGGTTTAAGGGCAAATGTGAAAAAAGGAGGTTTTGACTGGTTTATTCAGAAATCACCTGATGTTTACTGCATTCAGGAGACAAAAGTTCATGCGGATCAACTAGAGGAGGGAGTCAAGAATCCCGAGGGTTATCATGGCTATTTCGATCATTCTAAAGGCAGGAAAGGATATAGCGGGGTTGCTATATACTCCAAGATCAAACCGGATCGCATAGAGTATGGCTTGGGAATGGAGGAGTTTGATCAAGAAGGCAGGTTTTTAGGGCTATTTTTCAAAGAAAATGCCTTCGGAAATGGTCTCCATAAACTTCTCCTTGTGAATACGTATTTTCCAAACGGAGGCGGAGGACCAGTGAGATTAAATTACAAGCTGTGTTTCTATGACGAATTTTTAAAGTACATAAATAAACACAAGAAAGCCGGGTATGAAATCATCTTTTGTGGGGACATAAATACGGCTCATACAGAAATTGACCTTGCTAGACCAAAGCAAAATGAGAAGAATACAGGATTCTTACCTGTAGAAAGGGCGTGGATAGACAGTGTTGTGAATTGCGGATATGTAGATATTTTCAGACAGCAGTTCCCTACTCTCAAAGATCAATATACATATTGGGATATGAAAACTTTCTCACGAGAGAGAAATGTTGGTTGGAGAATTGACTATTTTTTTATCACACAAGGTCTATTAAAGACTGTGGATAAAGTCAGGATTCTCAATAATGTTTATGGGTCTGATCATTGTCCTATTGAACTTGTATTGAAGTAAGTGTCTTTTATAAAAGACACTTATCCCCATTTTCTCTTTAGATGTCCTTTACAATATTTTGTTTGCTGATAAAATAAAGGACAGATTAGTTTTGTGTCAACCGAGGATTACACGAAACATTGTTCTTTCACATAGTGATGGGTATAGTAGGCTCTTTTTTGAGGTTCTCAAGAAGAGGAAACAACCCTTTGTTGGCTTTGGCTTATAGTGCATTCCTTCTCAAACACAACACATTAGATTCCCCTCTGGGAAATTTTTAACTTTTTAGCAGGAAAATGCACGTCTTCCCTTAGTCGACCTCGCAGGTCAGTTTTCGTTGAGTCGCCATTGACTCCTTCGTAAGTGAACTTCACACTCATAAACCGCGTTTAATACGCGCAATCACCAATTCCTAACCTTGATGACTGTGTATATTACGCGGTTTAATTGTACCTGTAGAGAAAAACGTTTCACGTGCCACTAATATGCATGTTAATCATGAAACATGGTACTTTTTCCTTATTTCCTCAATATTTTCTTCTTCTTTTCCATCTTTCTTCTCTTTGGCTTCTTCACCAAGCTTTTTTAAGTCACTTTCAGGTAATTTTATCAGCTCGGCTCCCCTTTTATCAAGATATTCATTGGTATTTAGCTTAGGATTCTCCAGTACTTCCTCGAGTAAAGCACTCAAAACATAGCCAATTTTTGGTCCTGGAGTTTCATGTGTAACCTCCATTAAACGTTTCCCGTCTATTTTAAGCATTTTAACGGAAATTGGATCTCGCATCGCTTCTTCTATCATAGCTTTGTATTTACGTAGTCTGTAGGGATTTTCTTTGGGTCGGCCAGTGCCTATGCGGTCACATATACGCACGTTCATGAGATCCCAGATATTCTCTACTCCAACGTTGTTTATCATCCTTCTTACAGCAGAAAGGCTAATAGTCTCAGTATCCGAGAAAAACATGTGCCATCTAATGAGTTTTGTGACCTTCTCAACTGTTTTGGTTGGAAATTTAAGCCTTCCCAATACTTTCTTTGTTACACGTGAACCAACAACTTCGTGGCCGTAAAAGGTATATTGCTTTGTTTCATGTGAAAAACGACGGGTTTCAGGCTTGGATATATCATGAAATAGGGCTGAGAGTCGTATATCCAGAGGCCATTCCTTGTTTGCAGCGTGTTGAAGAGTTCTAAGTAGGTGTTCCCAAACATCATAAGCATGGGCTTGATTTTGCTCTACTCCTTTCCCGGATACTAACTCCGGTATAATCACCTGTAATATGCCAGTCTTTTCTAGGAGCTCAATGCCTCTTTTGGGCTCTTTTGACATAATGACCTTTATAAATTCATCTCTAATCCTCTCGGCTGAAATCTTTGGTAATAGTTTGGTGTGGCTCTGTATAGCCATTTCTGTATCATTGTTAATCGTGAAACCTAGCTCTGTAGCTAGTCGAATAGCTCGGATTATACGCAAAGCGTCTTCCGTGAAGCGATCATTTGGGTTTAGTACTGTCCTTACGATTTTGTCCTTTATGTCCTTAAAGCCACCATATAAGTCAACAATATCTTTTATGGCTCCATTTGAAAGACTCACTGCAATGGCGTTAATCGTGAAATCCCTGCGCTTGAGATCGTCCTCAAGCTTTGTGCTGAACTTAACCTCATCCGGGTGTCTGAAGTCACTATAGCCGGTTTCAAGGCGGTATGGGGTTACCTCCACCACCCTTAGTCTTTCATCTCCTGTTTCTTCATTCACCACCCCCACCGTCCCGAAGTCGTTTTCATAAAAGGTTTTTGGAAAAAGCGGAATAATCTCTTCGGGCGTGGCGTTTGTAGTCACATCCCAGTCTCTAGGTGTCCTTCCAAGAAGAAGATCTCTGACACATCCTCCGATCAGGTACGCTTCATACCCGCCCTTCTCAAGAGCTTCAATAACGGATGTTATTTCCGTCGGGATGGCAGTATTTTTGGTAGTTTTCTCCATAAAATAATCCTAGCATTAAACATAGTATTTGCATAGTTATGAACAGTACTATATTATTATATAATATGAAAGATATCGTTCAAACAGGCAAGGAAGCTATTGAATTGAGAAGATCAGGATTATCCTACTCTGATATTGCTAGTGAGTTAAAAGTCTCTAAGACTTCCGTATCGAACTGGGTGAAAAATGTCCGGCTGACTGAAGGTGAAAGAAACATTCTTGAGAAAAATCTAAAGTCCAAAATTGATAGGGGGAGAATGAAGGCTTCCGTCTCAAACCGCGCAAGAAAAATTTTCAAAGAAAAGGTGGCCTATGATGACGCTGAAAAGGAGTTTCAGAAATACTCTAAAGATCCGTTATTTATGATCGGAGTTGGACTCTACTGGTCAAACGGCTTAAAAGAGGGAAGTCGCTTCCAATTTATGAGTTCTGATCCGGCAATGATGAAGATAATCATTGCCTGGATGGAGAAATATCTGGGTTTTTCTAGAAAAGGCGCAAGATACAGGCTTTTTTTGAATATTACTCATGAAAGTAAAGAATGTGAGCAATATTGGGCTAGAAATCTTAACATTCCACAAGAGTCGTTTCAAAAAACGAGCTATTTTAGGTCTCAAAAACACAAACAAAGTAGGGAATACAACGGTTCTTTAGCGGTCATTGTGACCAGAGTTAATGTTGTAAGGAGGGTTATTGCTTGGCAAAAGCTTGCAATGAGGTATTATAGTCAGTAATGCGCTCGTGGTGAAATGGATATCACATCAGTCTTCGGAACTGATTTTGAAGGTTCGAGTCCTTCCGAGCGCACCAGTTTCTGGTAAAATTTAATAACTTAGCTTATACTATTCCATATTGCGGGTGTAGTTTAGTGGTAAAATAGGTTCTTGCCAAGAATCAGTTCCGGGTTCGATTCCCGGCATCCGCACAAATTGACCTTTAGTTGGCAGAACAGTGTAGAACTGGGGATAACTCTGGGGATACTGTTTATAAAAGACAAAAAATATGGCTTATAACCGTCTTATAGGAAATGTAGGAGAAGATATTGCCTGTGAATGGCTCAAAAAGCATAATTTCCTAATTATAGAGAGGAATTATAATAAAAAGTGGGGGGAAATAGACATCATTGCCACCAAGGACAAAATCTTACAATTTATAGAAGTTAAGAGTGTGACTATTAAAGGTGTCCAAGACGGAAAAGGGCATAGGCCGGAGGAAAATGTCCATGAAACCAAGGTCCGCAGGCTAAAGAGAGTCATACAGACATACTTGCTTGAAAGGAGGTATGGTCTGGATACGGAATTCATATTTCATGTCCTTCTCGTTCATATGAATCAGTCTACAAGAAGGGCAAAGGTGATTATGTTGGAAAATATTATCCTTTAGTGTTAGTATGGGGAAACATCGGAGCGTGGTGTAACGGCTAACATTCCTGTTTTGGGAACAGGCGACTCCGGGTTCGAATCCCGGCGCTCCGACCAGAATTCTTGGATTAGTATGCAAAAATAGGGGGTAAGATGTTAAAATAAATTAAATGATAAAGAAGATAATAAATTTCTTTGATAAATCCGAGGATAGGGTAAGAGGGCAATTGAGTCGTTATCCAATCCTATACACTCTCGTCGGGGGTGTGGCTATTGTGCTGTTCTGGAGGGGAGTGTGGCACACGGCAGACATGCTACAGGCGCAGGGAGGTATTCTAGGCTTCCTTTTTTATGAACCTGTCAATATGGTCATTGTGATCGTGATTCTCCTGGCGACAGGTCTTTTTGTTTCGTACTTCATTGGGGACAGCATTCTTCTTTCTGGAGCAAAGAGCCAGAAAAAGTTAGCAGAAAAGACATCGAAGGAGGTTTTGGAAGAGGAAACCAGCTTGTCTGAGATAAAGAAAGTTGTAATTGAGATCAGGAAGGATGTAGACGAGATAAAAAGGGAGGTGGAGGAGGGGAAGTAGCAAAAAATTCAGTTTCTGATATATTGAGGAGGTTCTCTATGAACTTTGCGGGACTAGTTAAGTGGTATAATAACAGTTTTCCAAACTGTGGTTGGGGGTTCGATTCCCCCGTCCCGCACCGTGATCTGTACCCCATAAAGTGGACAAGGCGTTACAAGCAAAAAACCGCGCTGACTTTCGTCTACGGCGGTCTTTTGCTATTAAAAAGTCGCTCGAGCGAGTCTTTATTATTTACAATACTATTTTACTGCATCCTTCAAAGCCTTTGCAGCTCGAAACTTTGGCACTTTCATGGCCGCAACCTTGATAGATTCTCCTGTTCGAGGGTTTCGAGCATCTCGTGCAGCTCTCTGCTTTACTGAGAAGATACCTAGTCCTGCAATAGAAACTTCATCACCCTTCTTTAGAGAATCGATGATGGAGTTCATCATTGCCTCTACTGCCTGCTCCGCCTGAACCTTTGTTCCACCCAATACTGCGTGGACTGCGTCTACAATTCCTGCTTTATTCATAGTTATAATTATTATTAATAATTGTTCCTAACCTCCATATCATTATATATGAAGCCATTTTCTACGCAATAGCGGTAGAATAGGACAACAAGATTGACTATCTAGCAAACTCTATTGCCCTAGTCTCTCGAATAACCGTAATCTTTATTTCTCCAGGATACTTCAGATCCTTCTCTATCTTTAAAGCTATATCTCTAGCCATATTCCTAGCCTCCAAGTCTGTAATAGCTTCTGGGGTCACGAAGATGCGAATCTCTCTTCCGGCTTGAAGGGCATAAGATTTCTCTACTCCAGAAAAACCATTAGCAATCGCCTCAAGATCTCCAAGCCTCTTCAGGTAATTCTCTATGCTGTCTCGTCTTGCTCCTGGCCTTGCGCCGGATATTGCATCAGCTGCCTGAACGATTCTTGATTCTACCGTCTCATAAGGATATTCCTCATGATGAGCTTGCATAGCCTTTACGATATCTTCGCTGGCTCCGAACTTCTGCAGTATTCTGCGACCGATTTCTACGTGAGTTCCCACCACTTCATGATCTAGAGCCTTGCCCAAGTCATGTAGAAGGGCACCAGCCTTTGCTACAGCTAC
>JAUYLM010000028.1 GCA_030698965.1 bacterium | reverse complement strand
CCGCAAGCAAATTCTCGCCCTCGGCACTTCCCCTCTGCAATGCGCAACATTATAATTATCTACATACTAACTATGCACAAAATACATCACATACTCGGTATCATTTTACTACTCATAGGCTCAATGTTGGCGATGCCGTATGCTGTGGCGTCCCAAGGAACTCCTGCGGTGAGCTCAAGCCCTTAGGCTTCAATATCTCCATCGGAATCTCTAACTGTATCTCCATCTCCAACTCCTTCATCCTCCGCGTCAGTAGAACCATCGGGGTCAGGAGTAAGCCGGGGAACAGCAGGGAACAGGGGACTGATCGCTTCCGTATTCTATGCTATTGGGGATATGCTTGATGGTCTGTTTAGATAGGAAACTCCTCACGTAATTCCTGTGAATCGTAAAAACTTTTTGCAAGGCTACCAAAGCTGTACTCGATTCCACTTATCTCTATCCTCGATCCTCCAGACAGGGGATTGGCATGAGGATTTGAATTTTCAAAGCCTATATTGAAAAGCGTGGCAATGATATCCGGTCTGTTTTCTATTGGAAAACCGGCTTTTGCCCATTGTGTCTGAATCTGCTTCATCATCAAGCCTGCATAAAGGTATGAATAATAACGGTCTTTCTCATCTGTCAGACGAGTGAAGCGCTCTTTATCTGAATTATCTGTGGTGAATTCCAGGATATTTTCGTCATTTTTCATATTTCTCTCTATTTGCCTTGCTGTCTCCTGCTTTATTCCCATTACTCCCCAGGAGAACTGGCTTTGATTGCCCAATATCCTGAGCGGAGCAAAAATGCTTTTGAATATTTCTCTTTCTGAGTGATAAAGGCGAAGCTGTTCTACTACCAGTGGGGCAACGATCATTCTGGCTTTTATTCCAGAATCTAGAGAGGCTTTGTCAAGGCTATCGCGGTCTTTCAGAATCGCTTCCTTCAAGACATTCCACTCTTCAGTCTTCCTCCATGTATCGGATGAAGACATTTCGTCTTGGAAATATTCTCGTTGATTGTCGATAATGCCTTTTGTATTGGTGAATCCAAACTTCACGGCGAGGTAGCCGGCTACGAGGATGAGGCCGATAAGGGCGAGCGCATAAATTGTCATTTTTATAAAAAATTTCAAAGAGGAAAACATGGTATACAGAGTGTACCATCTGGTCTATAATTAAGGAATCATGAAAATTCGATATCGACTCATACTCGCTCTATCAGGAGTTCTCATTATTTTCTCATCGCCGGTATTTGCGCAATCTCCTTCTCCCTCCTCAATATACATTCCCGTGCCAGAATCCAGGTCGGCTGTAAATGATGAAGTTGCATTTTTGACACAAAAAATCCTTATAAAGAATGAACAGCTGGCACAGTTAAAAGACGATCCCAGGGATATACCTATATCTCAGGAAAGAAAAATTTTAATGAAAGATTTGGCTCAAAAAAATGCAGGTCAATTTTTAAAGGTAAGGCTGGACAAAAAAATATTATCTCAGCTGACACCACAAGCTCAAAAAAATATAGAGAGAAGGGGCATTATAAACGGCAATCTTGATGTACGACACATAGATGATTTCAATAATAATCGTAATTCAAGGTTTGAATACACTCTAGTTGCACCCAATCAGAAATATAAAATATTTAGCCCGACGGAGGTTGCCCCCAAGAAACAAGGAAAGGCTAGGGCAGATGCTTACACATTGG
Organism: bacterium; assembly: GCA_030698965.1. Lineage (GTDB taxonomy): Bacteria > Patescibacteriota > Minisyncoccia > Phycocordibacterales > PALSA-1337 > CAIOGI01. Next base: position 3,477 of record JAUYLM010000028.1, on the reverse strand, counting down.
ATAATATTATGGTGTTGGCCCAGGGAGACCCATCGCTGATACCATTGGCTGGACAAGGTTCGAGAGATGCAGTGGGCAATCAAAAGTTGTTAGTTTTGATAACAGAAATGACAGGTGCGGTCAGTCCTATAACAATTGATGATGCTAAAAAAGTCATCCTTTCTCCAGAAGGACAATTCCAAAAGTATTTCTCTTCTCAATCATATAGCAAGGCCTGGTTTACAGGGAAAGTATATAAAATAAGAGTCAATCGGGTAGCGGAAGGGTGCACCAGTGGTGTCAGTATAAGTGATCCTGATATTATTAATGAAATTAAGCTTCAGAATATAAATCTAGCCAATTTTGACCGGGTCTTATTCATCCCTCCGAACGGCAGGTGTTCCGGTGTTGGGAGGGGAGAATATGAGATTGATGGTAAAATATACAATCTATCCCAATCATGGGTCGGCTGGTCAGATATTCGTTTTAGCCTTGATTCCGGCACTCTTTCGAAGACCTTGGCGCATGAAATTGGTCATGCGCTTGGAGTCTTTCATGCCAACTTTCTCTCTTGTGACGAGAATGAATCATGTACACACCAGGAGTATGGCAATTACTTTGACATGATGGGATATGGTTCTGGCGATTTCAATGTTTTTTATAAAGAACAATTAAATTGGCTCACTTCCTCCGATTTCCTGAACATTAATTCCTCCGGTGATTATATTATCTCACCTTTGGAAAGCGGTACTGGGATCAAGGCTGCCAAAGTCGTTAACCCTAAAATTGGGCCATTGTCAGTCATGTATCTGGAAACAAGAGCGAACCTTACAAACCAAGTCCATGGAGACGTCGCAGCCGGCCAGAACAATTCACTATTACTAAACATTCCGGAACGACCGTCAAAATTAACAGAAACAGCTGTTGAATTAATAGACATGGCACCCAATGCGTGGAATAGGGTGGGTCTTATACAGGGCGATGAAGATTTTACACCGTATTCCTCCGGAGTTACCATTGGTTCTGTTGCGCACCACGAGGATGAGGTCAAATTTCATGTTGAAATAACTAAGCCAGTATGCAATTCTAAACCTCCTAGAATAATAAAAAATCAGCAAGAATATATTCCAAAGCTTACCCTAGATTCTACTGTAGGCATAGGTACAGAATTTGCCAATGATGATCCAGTCTGCCTACCTCCCTCGGGTTTTGTAATAGTACTGACAGATCTTCCTGAGGGCTGGATTGAATATCCTCAGAATTCTGACCAAATCGTGAACATGATTTCTCCTCGCGAACAGGCATATGCTAGTACTGTATTAGTTATTCCCCCATCTGCCTCGCCGGGGATTTATACGCTGAATTATGAAGTAAAAAATCTAGCGTCCGGTAAAACCGCGAAAGGCTCGTCAAGAGTCGAGGTTATTCCTAAGCCAAAAATAATTTCCATTGATCCATCTCCGGCGGAAATAGGAAGGGATATAATAATTGTAGGTACTGATTTTACAAGTGAAAACAGAGTCGTATTTGGGATTCACCAAAATGGTGAATGGCATCACTCATATTTTGAAACGGTTTTTCCTGTAACTATGGTTGGGACAAGGCAGGGTGAACAAACTCTTATCATTAGAATGCCAGAAACTTTATGCGTGTGGAATGGAAAAGAAACTATCTGTGATTATCCCGCACTTTCCGGTAACTATTACGTCTATGTGCAGACCGAGAATGGTACAACCGATTTTTTTTATTTTCCAGCAAAGAATCCAAACGACGTGTCAAAAATAGACATAACCTCCCCTACATTTGATGATGTTATGGAGAAAGGCAAATCATATATTATTAAATACAAGGCGGAGGGAGTACTTGAGATGCAGATAGACCTGATGAACTTCAAGGGAAACAAGATTGTCGACAGAATCGGGGTGATAAATCCCAATGTTTTTGGCGAACATAAATGGCAAGTTCCTGAATATATTGATCTTGACCGGGATGATATATTCATTATCCGCATTTCTGACGCGAATAATCCAAAGTTGCATTCTGATAGCGGGAAATTCATGATTACAGAAAAGAATGAGCCGAGTATGGAGATACTTAGTAGCGATCTTGCTGTTGAGTACGACAGTGATCAGAAAGAATCATCGCTTGTTTCGAAGACTAAAGTAATGGTCATCGCACCCAGATATGCTGAGCTGGTAATCCCAGATAAAAATGCCTTCTCCGCTTACGCCGTGAGCACTTTAGATGGCTGGGCTTTTGGCGACGTTAAATATAGTTCCAATGCTTTAAAAATAGGGAGTTTTTATAGGGTAAAGAAAGGAGCAAGCGCTACATTTGATCTGACGACTAGGTTTAACATAAAAATAATGTTTGCGGGCTCATATGCCTCCAAGATTTCAGGCCTTGCGTACGGAAGGAACTATGAAGGTTATAAAATAGCCCCGGATAATTCCTCTAATCCAGTCGTCATCGTCGGAGAGACTTCACCATATATCCAAGGGTCTACTAAACCTGCCTATATTAATAAGCCAGTCACTATCAAGGGAGTGCGTTTTGGAATTGATGAAATGGATATGTATATAAATAAATTTGGTACCAAGGTAATGCCGAAAAGTGATGGTGATGTGGACAGCATTACATTTGATCTCAATGATTATAAACTGGATCCTGGGTATATAATGGTACAGGTCGCTAATAAGGAGGGATTAAGCAATATCTATTATATGGAACTGCTTTCGACTAAATCTACCCAAGGAGCCTTAATTTTGAACGCATTTAAGTCCTTTTTTAAACTAAGATGAAAAGATTCTTTTTTATAATTCTTATATCCATATTATCCTTGCCATCCATTATGCTGGCTGATTCCGGCTGTATTATTTTTAATAATATCCTGAGGATGCAGTCAGAAGATTCAACTACAGATGGGGAAGTGTCAAAGCTTCAGAAATTTCTAATAGATAATGGCAATTACACAGGAGAAGTTTCAGGCTATTACGGCAAAAACACGGCTAAAGCTGTTCTGGATTTTCAAAAAAAGAATGGAATCTCCACTGATAGCAAAAATCCATGGCTGGATGCGGTTGTCGGACATAAGACAAAAGAGAAGATATTTTATTTAACATGTGAATTATCAGCCATAACTTCACCTAGTCCGAGTCCTGTTGTGCAATCAGAAGAAAAACCCCTCACTTTGTTGAATATTTTTTCCAGGACCATGGAAACGGTCGCAAACAAAATCATCGACGCCATTTCCCCCCTCCCTCCTTCCAAACTCGCCCCTTCTCCTACTCCATACGTTTCTTCTCTTCCTGTTCCTAGGCTTGTGCCAACAAAGAGTCCTATTGCGAGTCCAATGACTACACAGAGTCCTTCTCCTACTATTTCATCTACCCCAACTCCTTCTATTTCTTCTTCACCATCATCTTCACCAACCCCCTCAGTAACAGTGGCTCCTAAAGTTACTGCTTCACCAACTCCTACTGTTTCCGCTTCGCCTAG
>JAUYLM010000025.1 GCA_030698965.1 bacterium | reverse complement strand
ATAGAAAAAGATTGGCAGGGCTTATGCAAAAACTTTTTGCTGAAGATAGCTTTGCCTATACTATTTTAGGTCCTAAACCAGTCTCTTGGGCAACCTATCTTAATCCTCTGCCACTCTCTAATTGGGCAAAATTTTATGATTCATTTTCAAAATATCACCGTACTATACGCTCCGGATGGAAAACGTGGGAGAAATACCGTCATTTATTTCCTTCTGCACACCTTTCGGCAGAAAGCTCTAAATGTTCTCCAGGTTGGATTTCGATTCTAATTATCAATGAAGACCGATTTAACGATGTCATTAATAAAAACAAGAGAGATTTTCAAGAGATTCTTTGCCATGAGATAGTAGATGGGTTTCAACTGATTAAAGAAGCGGAAAATCGCTCACTCATGAATGAAGTATTAAAAGGGCATCAGGCTCTCATTGGAATAGTGCTTGGCTATGGAAAAGATAATTCTTGGAAATTCCTTGAAGGTTGTAAAAATCGCACGCCCATTGGTTGGGTTTGGGGTGAAGAGGATGCCTTTTTTACCGATGAATCTATACAATCAAATATCACTTTGACCGATTATTATTTATCTCGTTACTCTTGCCCCAGTTTCGCGGGAGACCCAAATTCTGCAGAATCATTAGCACTTAAAACAGCATATCTTTTGACAAAACAAAAGGTAATGAATTACTACAAGGACAAAGATTTTTTGGAGGCGACATTAAGCCTGCTTGCAGGACATTCTCCCCCAAGTGATTTCGAGGAGAATTGCTTGGAAGAGTATTGACGGCTCCCACGACTAAAGCCAGACCTCTCCTGTAGAAGAAAGGTATTGGAGTATGTCACAAGTGGCCGTTTTACGCTTTTTGGTAATTAAGCATAGTTGGGCGAGAATATTGGCCTGGGGTTAGGAGCCTCCGAACCTCATTTGGGCTTAGTTTCGTAACGCGGCCGTCATCACAATGAAACCACTCTGTGCCTTTTCGAATAACGGTTGTATAATGTCCTCCGGATATTCCTCCTTCTCTTGTTGCAGCCCCCTGATGAAGAATAAAGCCGTCAAGAGTAAATGAAGTTCCGTTTATCTCCGGATGTAGTGGGCATCTTTTTCCTTGGCCGGAATTTGTATACATTAATTGGATTGTGAAATTTTTAGGAACTCGTGTAAAACGAAACGAAGTCGTAGCTTCCTCATCGGGTAATGCAGCCATAGATAGAAGGTCCCCTTCACCTGCTCCCGATGGTACAAGTATTTCAAAAACTTCACTGCTTCCATGAGTTTCGCTATGAATCATTCGGCCTTCAGTTGGATGACGGAAGTTTCGCTCTCGTACCCATCCGGAATCATCTGCACCGGTACGTCCATGCTGTAATAAGTATAAAATTGCTTCTGCTGCTACTTGTTGACGGGAGTCGTTGAGGCTTATATCTCGCATGCCGGCTCGTGCAAATGCTCTGCGAACCTCTTGCCCAAATGATGTTGGCAACGTTTTCTCTCCTGTGTTGGCTTGATATTGCCGTACTAATTCGATGATAGTATCTCGGAGAGGAGATTCCGGAAGAGTACGGAGGTATTCAATGCCGAGGGAGTGAGCAAAAAACTGAAGGGCTGCATTTGCCCAGCAATTTGATCCGGCTCGGGCGATACCGTGCATGCCTGCTGAGGCGCTAGCTGAACCTGCGGTAGCAGAGGCTGCGGCACCGGCGGCAGCACCTCCTGTCTTTCCATCGGATGGAGATCGAATAACGCCGGTTTCCAGATGTGCTTGGGCCATACTCACGCCCATTAGAAACTCTCCGGGATTGTTGCGTATGTCATCGTCTTTGATAATGTCAGGGTGGACATTGAGTTTTGATGCAAGGAACATGTGTGAAAGATCGCGGTAGCTGTGTTGATCACCGGCTACGACGAATGATAAACCTGACTTATAATACGGATCTGTTCGTGCCACAGCGAGAGCAACGGCTCCGGGAATAAGGTGCTTGAGATCCATATGACCGATATATTCAGAGCCAAAGTCCGGATGACCAAGAAGCGCATGAATTTCCGGAGGAATTTCCTTGGATGAAAGAACCTGATCATAAAATGCAGCGTAAACCGCATTCATGAAAGCCGTAAGCGCCGGTCCTTCTAAACCACGGTTTTCTCCGGCCCATACTGTAATATTGGCTCGAATCTCATCAGATGTATAACCGTCCTTAAGAGATTCGATTTCTGTTAAGAATTCGCCGGCCATATGGGATTCCTGGGGTGAGACAGGACTTCCTTCGGCAGCGCCTGAGGCAGCAGCGCTTGCACCTGCAGCAGCTCCTGAGGTAGCAGCAGCGCTTGCGCCTGCACCAAGTGTACTTCCTAAGACCTCTTCTATGCGCTTACAAATGTCACGAAGCTCCTTTCTTAATTTCGGATTAACAATTAAACTTGTAGCGTAAGCTTTTATTGTCGGGACTTGGTCTGTTTTAAGCTTGGTAAATTCTTCGAGCGCTGCTCTTTGAGCTTTTGCATCAGTACTGCCGAGGTTAGCCTCTGCCTTTCTCATCCGATCTCTGATTTGTGCGAGATATGCGTTTATATATGCACTACTCGAATTAAGGCCACCTGGTGTTGCCATGTGAACGCTCCTCTTTCTTTTAATTATACCATATTCGGAGAGCAAGAAGGCAATATTTTTTTTGAAAAAGATTTCCCTCTTTCCGGTAGAGAAAGAGGGAGGGGAAAAATTACCAGGTTAACGATGCAGATGATTGATATTCAGTAACTCGTGTCTCGAAGAAGTTTTTCTCTTTTCCAAGATCGATGGTTTCGCTCATCCATGGAAAGGGGTTTTTCGAGTTATATTGCGTCGGGAGGCCTATGCGTTCTAAGCGTCGATCTGCGATATATTGTGCGTACTCTTTGAACATCGGCGCCGTCAACCCGAGGATTCCTTTAGGAAGACAGTCTTGCGAGTATCGGATTTCCAGTTCGACAGCCTCTCGAACCTTTTTAACAAGATAATCTTGGAACTCAGCCGTCCAAAGTTCCGGGTTTTCTTCTTTAATCCCATTGATCAAATCGATGCCAAAGTTCAAATGGATTGTTTCATCTCGAAGAATATACTGAAATTGCTCTCCGATACCTGTCATTTTATTTTGTCTGTGTAAGGAGAGAATCATAGCAAAGCCGCTGTAGAAGAAGAGCCCTTCCATGATGAGATAGTATCCCACTAGGTTTTCGAGGAACTTCTGTGCGCCTTCGAATGTGTCAGTTGAGAAGTCGTTGCAGAGCACATCTTCTGTGATCTTCATCTCAAAAAGATCTTTCTCTTTGATTGAAGGAATCTCATTATACATGTTGAACACTTCACCTTCATCGAGAGCGAGTGATTCAACAATATAGTGGAAGGTGTGGGTATGGATCGCTTCTTCAAACGCTTGTCTGAGCAGATACTGCCGGCATTCCGGATTAGTAACATGTTTAAAAATAGCAAGTACAATGTTATTGGCCACGAGACTTTCTGCGGTACTGAAAAAACCTAGATTTCTCATAATCATAAGTCGTTCTGCTTCTGAAAGATCATTCGACTTCCATAACTCAATATCCTTTGACATCGGAACTTCAGTTG
>JAUYLM010000023.1 GCA_030698965.1 bacterium | reverse complement strand
AGAGCCTTATGGGTACCTTTTCCTCTACGGCATGAGAAAGACTCATGTATAAATGTTGTATCAAAAAATGGATACAAAATCCTATACACCGCGTGGTGCAACAGCCTATCTCTTACCGTTGCTTTATTAATGCTCCTCGGTTTTGGGTCGTTAATATTAAATGCGGTATAGGAACCATGCTTATATTTTTTCTCTGCGAGATCTTGTTGCAAGTTGAAAATATTATCAGGAAGATTAAGAGCAAATGCTTGCACATCTTTTCTATTTTTCTTTCCTCTCAAAAATTCACGCCAGGCTGCAAGCAAGTTTTCGACAGAAATGATAGCATCATAAGTATGAACAAATTTCATTCCGCTCATAACAATAATGTTACCCCCCCCCTCACAGTTTTTCAAGACCAACTTGTGCCTATCGTGTTTAAGTTGAAGGAGGTATATAAAATATGGAAAGAGATACTCCCACACATAGAGAAAAGCCAGCGACAAACGATCGGCATTAAAATAGACACTTTGTTAAGTGAGGAGTTGGAACATTCATTTCTTGCAAGTTACGCCAGTTCAGAAGAAAAATCAGGCTTAATCGGAAAAGCGCTCATAAAAAACGATCTAGCGAAGTTTTTCCTTACAGTGTGTTGGGAATCAAGGATAATTGCGGACAAGAAATATATTGTTTTATTAGAAAAGCTCATGGAAATAGGCAGAATGCTCTCGGGCTGGAAAAAATATATAGAAAATAAAACTTCCGCCATTGCTGACGGAAGAAAGATATAGTTTCGTACAAAGACGCGGTTCTCAACATTCCACCGATTGTCGTTGTCGAGACGGTTGACGTTCACGTTCCACTGCCCGTCATTCCGGTTCACGTTGACCACCGAGACGTATGTGTGCATCCTGCCGTCCGTGCCACCGCCCATTGTCATGATATGAGTCAAGGGCTGAATCTTATTCGGAGTAACTACTCCAGGACAAAATGCACCAACTTTTTCTTTTTTATTTTCAGGCAAGAAACCTGGAATCGCCACCCGAAGCCGTGACCGCGGATGAAAGCGTCTTCATAAAAAATTATACCCCACTTCCTTGCGAAAGTAGAGTATAAGTGAAAGGGTCTAAGGGACCCGAGGAACAAAGGATCAGGAGTTGCGTACAAAGACGCGGCGCTCAACACTCCACCGATCGTCGCAGCCGAGACGGCGGACGCTCACGCCCCACCGCCCGCCATGCCGGCCCACGCGGACCACCGAGACGTCTCCATTGTTGTCTTCAACAAAGAAGAAGTTGGCCCAGCCGTCAGTCCGGAGACCTACATCTTCGCCGCCTTCTTGCCTCTCGATGAGAGACTCGATGGTAGGAAGGGTCGTGGTGTGTTTCCGCTCGATGATGATCTGGGAAAGTTTTTTGACATTTCCCTTCGCGCCAACGATTTCCTCGGCCATCTCTTTAAATGTAGACTCCTTGCGGATCTTATTCACCGAGAATATGGCGGATGGCTGTTCAGCTTGTGTCTCCGGCAGCCAATTGTCGAGATCGCCGTCGCGATGGTAGTAGCGATCTTTGCTAGTGAAACAATCGGCTGTTTTCTTTTCGCCGACAACTCCAGTGGTGATCTGCTTGATCACTTCGATAATTTTCTCGAGCGCCACCTGAACTTTTTCCTCGGCAACTACCGCCAAGGTCGCCACCGCGAGTGCAAAGGCATCCCAAAATGGATGGTCTTTGCTTCGGATCGCTTCCTTGACCTGTTCCTGATCGGCCACAGGCTGAAGGCGTTTCATCTGAAGCGAGCTAAGTTCAATGAGCTGTTCTGCCGTTGCTGAATTATTAGTAGGCATTCTTATAGCCGCTGCCAACAACTGATCGTGTACCTCTTGCCCTTGATTTCACAAAGCCCAAGAGACCTTATCGACTGATAGTTGGTTGCGGATGCAGGACTACATCACATATAGGCCCAATTCCGCAACCAAATATCTAGGATTCTTTGCCCATGTTAAGGTCCTAAAACTAGCAGTATTATACACCTAAAATCGGGTACTTGTCAAGTACCTTAAGCGATTACCAGTTATTTCCACTCATTTCTACATCCTTTTTGGCACTTTGATTCCGAGGAGTCTCAATCCATTTGTCATCACAATACTAAAAGCTTTGGTCAGCGCTGCCTTGTGGGGAGCATCGGCATCCTTTTCGTCAGCAATGATATTATTGGCATAAAAGTGATTGAATTGCGCTCCGAGATTTATCAGATACGAAGCCAGGATATTCGCCTTGTATTCCCTACCGGCTCTTTCAACCGTCTCCGGAAAGCGCACCAGAAGCTTTTCCAAGTTCTCCAGGGCTGGCGAAGACTTGGAATCCGCGTTAAGAACAGTCTTTATTTTCAATTCTTCCGCCTTAGCAAGTACCGACCTGGCACGGGCGCACGAATACTGCAAATACGGACCTGAGTCTCCCGTCATGCTCATCATCTCATCCCAGTCAAAAATTATATCTTGTGGACTGTCTCTCTTCAGATCGTTGAATTTCAATGCCGCCATTGCCACTTCATTGGTGCTTTCGGGATTTATTTTATTCGCGCGGTCAACTGCTTCTTTTATCGAGTCTTCAAGCCAGATAGCATTTCCTTTTCTGGTGCTTATCTTCCCCTCCTTCAACCTTAGCAAGCCGTGAGCTATGTGCACGCGATCTCCTTCCCGGAACCAGCCGAGCATTTTTTCTGTCTCATACAGCTGTTTGAAGTACAGCGCCTGTTCAGAGCCGACTTCATTGAGGATCGTCAGATCATTTCCATATCTTTCTTTTCTATAGAGATCGGTGGCGAGATCCCTGGTAGCGTAGATCGAGGTCCCGTCAGTTTTTTTTATGATAAGCGGAGGATATTTTTCACCCTCAAAGAAAACCACCTGGGCTCCCTCGCTTTCCCTGATCAGATCTTTGGACTCAAGCTCCTTCACGACCTTGTCCGTCATTTCTTTTGTCGCGTAAAAGCTTTCTCCTATCTGAGTATCGAATTCGACTCCAAGCTGTTCATATATTCTTTCAAATTCTTTCTTTGACAAGTCTATGCATTTTTTCCAAATCTCCTGTATTTCCCCGTTGCCACCGTTTTCAAGCTCCTGAAATTTTAATCTCGCCATATCTTCAAGAGAACTGTCATTTTCAGCCTCGGTATGGAAACGGACGTAAAGGCTAGCCAAGTCCTTTATCGGAGATTCGCTTTTTTCAATCTCTCCGATATCTCCCCACTTTTCCAGAGAGACCAGAAGTTTCCCGAACTGAGTTCCCCAGTCTCCCAGATGATTATCACGGACAACAGTATAGCCCAGCGAGTCTAGAATGTTTGCGATAGCATCACCGATGATCGTTGACCGCAGATGGCCCACGGTAAAAGGCTTGGCGATATTCGGGGAAGAATATTCCACCAATATGGTTTTTCCCTTTCCGATCTCCTGCCTGCCATAGTCATTCTCTCTTTCCAAAATTTCCTGAATACTTTTTACAAAATACTTTCTGGAAAGATTTATGTTTATGAATCCCGGTCCGGCAAGACTGACCGAATCCACACTTTC
>JAUYLM010000017.1 GCA_030698965.1 bacterium | reverse complement strand
TGACATTGAAATTTTTTGCGAGTTTTTCTGCTTTTGCGGCATCTCCATCACTTGTTCGTTCCGAATCTTTTGCGATTTCAGATTGCCGAGCTTTTTCTTCCAATTTCTCGAACTTCTTTTTCATGGCAAGGGGATTGAATGCAGCATAGTCAGCCCATTCCTGTAGCTCTTCGGTAGCGGCATCTTGGCTTATCAAGATGGTTTCAAGCCGCTCTTGAGCATGTGCTTTTTGAATGTCCGTATGGATAGCCTTCCGGTTTGGCCCATGGATAGCATTGACAGAATCATCTTGCATAACGAGAATCTTCTCCCCTATATAATTTTATCTTACACCGAAAATGGCGCGTTGTCTAGCAAAAGAAGCATTTAAGAGAGTTGTACCCTTCCAAGAGGGGGAATTCTAATTTCAGGTACAATTTCTTGATAAGAAACGACCGGCATCTCCGCATACTCACTTTCAATGAGCTTTCGCACGAATCGACGGACATCGATTGCCGTGAGCAGTACGGGAGGCTGTCCTCCCGGAGGCGTTGGCGTAATGGTATTCCGCATCGAATGAAGAATAAGTTGAACAGAGTCAGGGTCAAGTGCTAAGTAGGAGCCTGCCGAAGTTTGTTTGATTGCTCCACGAACCATGTCTTCTATCTCAGGGTCAAGGAGATAAACGGAAAGAGTCGATTGGCCGAGTGAATATTTATAACTGATATATCGCTTTAATGAGGACCGAACATATTCGGTAAGAAGGACCGTATCCTTTTCCGATTGAGCCCATTCTGAAAGTGCTTCAAGAATCGTACGGAGGTCTTTAATCGATACTTGTTCTTGAACGAGTCGCTTGAAAATTTCTGTAAGCTTCTGAAGTGGCACAAGGCGTGTTACTTCTTTGATCAAATCCGGATAATTCTTCTCAACAAAGGCCAAAATAGCCCGAACTTCTTGAATGCCGAGAAATTCAGCTGCATTTTGTTTATAGAAGTGGGAGAGGTGAACAATCATCACTTCGAGCATTGTCCAATATTTAATCCCGGCTTTATTCAAAATATCCGTATATTTTTGGTCGACCCATAAAGAAGCCGTTCCAACAGAATTTTTCGACGTCGTATACGGTAAGTTATATCGTTTGAGTGTTGTATCCGATTCATTGCTTAAGACACAATTTGGAATGACTCTTCCCCGAATAATTGGAACTTCATTTAAGAGAATAGCGTATTCATCGCCTTCAAGCGTATCGGAATCGGTTCGAACATGCACACCGGGGAATCTGACGCCTAGATCTTGGTAGAGGGCCTGTCGCATTTTGGGAATCATTCCTTCAATGAAAGTGGCGCCGCCTCGATCTTTTTTGATAAGAGCAGAGATGTTTTTACCGGTCTCCAAAATAACGGGAAGTGTGAGCGCAAAATCCTCTCTTCCTCCCTCAACGGAAGTGTGCCCTTCAACATCAGTTCCTCCGGAACCTTCTACTCCACCTCCGCCCCGCTTCATTTTGCGATAATTCATATAAGCAAGTGAGCCCATGCTCGTTCCTAGGAAAATAAAAACAAGAGACGGAAACCCTTTCACAAGTGACATAGCAAGCACCACAATAGATGCAAGCATAAGCCCTTTCGGCTGAGAAAGAAGCTGAGAGGAAAGGTCTTTTCCGAGGTTGGTGTCTTTCTTTTCCGAGGAAACTCGAGTTGTCACCATACCGGCAGTAAGAGAAATGAGGAGGGAAGGGATCTGGGAAACGAGTCCGCCACCAATTGAGAGAAGCGTATACACCTTTGCGGCTTGGAGCGCTGTCATGCCGTGAAATACTATTCCGATAATCAAACCGCCAACGATGTTAATGATAGCAATGATAATGCTGGCAATAACATCCCCTTTGACGAATTTCATCGCTCCATCCATCGCTCCGTAGAGTTGCGATTCCTTTTGGAGAGCAAGGCGCATTTGGCGTGCCTGGTTTGCGTCAATTGTTCCGGAGCGCATATCGGCATCAATACTCATTTGCTTACCGGGCATTGCATCGAGAGTAAAGCGCGCAGCTACTTCTGCAACCCGTTCAGCACCCTTGGTTACAACGATGAACTGCACGATGGTAATAATCAAAAAGATAACACCACCGACAACAAAGTTACCGCCGACAACGAAATTACCAAAGGCTTCGATAATTTCTCCGGCATCGGCATGTAAAAGAATTTGCCTCGTTGCAGAAATCTCGATTCCAAGACGAAACAGTGTTGTGATCAAAAGAATCGATGGGAAAATAGAAAGGTGAACCGCTTTTTGGATATAGAGGGCAACCATAAGGAGCCCAATCGAGACGGTAAGGTTAATGGCAATGAAGATATCGATAACCTGCGGAGATACAGGAATAACAATCATCATGATGATTGTTATGACGAAAAATGCGATAACCACATCTGCCGAATTATTAAGAATCTTGACGATCGTTTCTGTAATCGAACCGCTAAAAAATGTACCCTTGGAGTTTGCCATGACCTAAAATACCTCTATTGGAAAAGATCCAATACCGTTTCTTC
>JAUYLM010000009.1 GCA_030698965.1 bacterium | reverse complement strand
GAGAATAATAATTGCCGGGAGGATGGCTCGCATCAGGATGGCTGGAGCACCTGGGATATTGTAAATGAAGAAAATCTTGGCAATTATCCATTTCCCGCCGACGGAGCAATTTTCCTGGAAGATAATGTCTGGGTAAACGGCCAGATCGACACGGCACGGCTGACCATCGGCTCATCCCGAGACATCATAGTTGATAATGACCTCATATATTCCAATTATGACGGGCAGGACGCGATCGGGCTCATAGCCCGGAGAAATGTGAACATAGGCTTGGATAGCGAAGATGATCTCAGAATAGATGGAGCGCTAGTCGCCCAGGACGGCAGAGTTGGCAGGTATTATTATTCCAATAAATGCATTGCCGGCTACAGTCGCGCCACGATCACTCTCTACGGGATGATAGCTACATATGACCGATATAATTTTTCATATGATGACGGTACCGGATACCAGGAACGCTTTATTTCTTACGATCCGAACCTGTCATTCAACCCGCCCCCGTTTTTCCCTAGCGTTTCAGACCAATATGTTACCGTCTCTTGGGATGAAATAAAGTAAATGCTATACTAGTTCCATGAAAAGAAAAATAATCGTCGGAAATTGGAAGATGAATCCGACAACTTTGTCAGAGGCGGTAAATCTCTTTAAAAAAGTAAAGAATACCGCTCAAAGGCTGGCTCATACGCACGTTATTGTCTGTCCTCCGTTCCCATATATTACTAAATTCACTTCTTCCACAGCCAAGCCATCGGTTGGTATCGGCGCTCAAAATGCTTTTTTCGAGGAAAGAGGGGCTTTTACCGGCGAGGTAAGTCCGGTCATGCTCCGGGATCTGGGCGTGTCTCATGTGATCATCGGGCATTCTGAAAGAAGGGCAGAAGGAGAAAGTGATGAAATAGTGGCGAAAAAGGTCCAAGCGGTGCTTGAGTCAGGCATTCATCCTATTGTATGTGTCGGAGAAAAAGATAGGGACGCTCATGGGCTTTACCTGGATATTCTCAGAATTCAGATAAAGAATTCATTGGCCATGATTCCCAAGAGACTTGCGAACCAGCTTGTTATAGCTTATGAACCGGTCTGGGCAATAGGCTCAAAAGAGCCGATGGAACCGGCAGTCATAGAGGAGACCGTTATTTTCATAAGAAAAATTCTTGCGGATATCTTTGGACAGGAAAATGCCTTGAGGACTGTTATCTTATACGGAGGTTCCATAAATTTCAGGAATGCCCCAGATATTATAATCAGAGGAAAGGTTGACGGCCTGCTAGTCGGAGGGGAGAGCGTCAATATACCTGGCTTTACGGAGCTTCTAAAAGCGGTTGATGTCGTATGAAATACTTAAAAGATATAAAAGAATTGAAGGGAGTAAGGGTTCTCGTGCGCCTAGATCTGAATGTTCCTGTCAGAGGCGGATCTGTAACGGATGATTTCCGAATAAGGAAGATTCTCCCTACGATAAAATACCTTCAGGACAGGCAGGCGAAGATCATATTGATGAGCCATATAGGAGACGGCGAAGCCAAGGCCAGCCTTTTCCCGGTGGCGGAGCATTTTAAAAAGCTGGAGATCGACTGTGTTTATGTGCAGGATTATAAAAAAGTTCTGCAAAATAATGACAAGATAATTCTCCTGGAGAATTTGAGAGTCTATGATGGAGAAATGCAGAATGATAAGGCTTTCGCCAAGGAGTTGGCAAGCCTCGGGGATATATATGTGAATGAAGCATTTGCCGTCTCTCATCGGCATCATGCCTCCGTTTCCGCGATCACAGAATTCATTCCCAGCTACGCCGGCCTTCTTTTCGAAGAAGAGGTAAGGCACTTGAAAGCCACCTTCAAGCCGGAGCATCCCTTTCTCTTTATAATCGGCGGAGCCAAGTTCGAAACGAAGATACCGCTTATAGAAAAATTCCTGAAAATCGCGGACAAGGTCTTTGTAGGAGGAGCCCTGGCTAATAACTTTTATAAGGAAAGGGGAGTAGAAATTGGCAAATCTCTTGTCTCTCCGGAACATTTCGATCTTGACCGCTTCGCCGGAAATCCTAAGCTGGAACTTCCTGTGGACGAGGTCTGGAAAAACGATGCAATACTTGATGTCGGTCCCAAGACCGTCAGTATTCTCCGCGAGGAAGTGAAAAAAGCAAAGCATATTCTCTGGAACGGTCCTCTAGGGCTGTATGAGCAAGGATTCAAAGAACCAACTCTTTCTCTGGCGAAGATGATAGCTGAGGCGACAAAGCATGGAGCGAAGTCTATTCTCGGCGGCGGCGATACTCTGGCCGTCATCGCGGAGCTCGGAATGGAGGATCATTTTACTTTCGTTTCCACTGGCGGGGGGGCGATGCTGGAATTCCTGGCGACTGGGACTTTGCCGGGGATTGAAGCACTGGAGAAATCAGAAGCTTAATTTACTTTTATGAAATCCTTGCTAAAGGAAATATTCTGTGTTTATCGGGATAAATATTTTGCTTATCTCAAGAAGAGAGGGTGGAAGAAAAACCTTTTTCTGTTGCCGGCTTGTTTGGCGGTGATAGTGTTGATTGTTTTGATAATTGAGATTTGGATGTAGATTATTTAAATAATTGGGCGTGATTGCCAATATTGTCGAAGACTACTATCTTCTTTTCTACATACACTTCATATATCAATAAGGTATCGCCTGAGATGTGACACTCTCTTCGACCAGAAAGATTGCCTGTTAGCGCGTGGTCGCGGTATTGGACTGGTAAATCAATTCCCTCTACAAAAAATGCTACGATTTTCTGAAATCTTTCTATATCAAATCTGCCAGATCGGATAATCTTTTTGTATGCGCTTTTAAATTTTTTGTTATAGACGATTTCATACATAATTAATTTTCCAGATCATCCATAACTTCTTTGACCGTCTTAAATCTCCTCCCATTTTTCAAAGCGTCAGCTGACTGTTCAAGTATAAACTGTTCATACTCCGGCGTAAAGCCGTTCTCTGTACGCGCGACAAAGGGAATAGACTTCGTCCTTATCACCTGAGAAAGAAATAGCTTCATGGCAGATGACATGTCCATTCCTAGCTTCTTGAAAATGTCCTGGGCATTTTCCTTTGTTTTTTTGTCTATTCTTAGTTGAATTGTTGTTGTAGCCATATTGTTATCATAGCAAATGTAATGACAATGTCAATACGCTACAAATTCTCTCTTATCTTCTTCGCATTACCTTCAAAATCTTTCTTGTTACCTTCTACGCTGGAATTCGGAAATACCCAGATATGAGCATGAGGAACTTCATCTCCCACTATCTTATTTAGAATAAAATCGGTATTGAAGGCTTTGCGCTGGGCCAAAGCAATTTTTTTTGCGATTTCGAAATAGGCGCCGGCATTCTCCACGTCCCATACCCACCGTACATGCTTCTTTGGTATTACCTGTGTATGGCCGGGGGATTGAGGGTTGATATCGAGAAAAGCCAGGAAATCATTGTTCTCGTAAACAATCTCAGCCGGTATTTCTTTATTTATAATTTTGCAGAATATACAGTTTTCCATATAAAACATTATATCATCCGATCTGGTATACTTGTAGCCATGAAAACCTATTCTGTACGCCAGAAAATCGATGGAGACCTG
>JAUYLM010000005.1 GCA_030698965.1 bacterium | reverse complement strand
TTGCTGTCGGTACGGGTCTTTCCAAGCAGGAGGCGGAGCAGAAAGCAGCGGAAAAGGCATTGGAGATAAAAGGGTGGTAGACTGCTGTGTTAAAATTCTATGTTAGAATAATCGCATGTATCTCAAATCTTTGGAGATTTCCGGCTTCAAGTCTTTCGCCAAAAAGGCGATTCTCAATTTCACTTCTCCCATTTCATCCATAGTGGGTCCTAATGGCTCAGGCAAAAGTAATGTTGCTGAGGCCTTTCGTTTCGTACTCGGAGAGCAGTCCATCAAGTCCATGCGTGGAAAGCGTGGTGAGGACCTCATTTTCAATGGCGGTGGCGAAGGGGGAGCCAGGGTGAATAGGGCCAGCGTTAAAGTGGTTTTTGATAATGGCAGGAAGATTCTCAATATTGATTTTGATGAAGTTGTCCTCGAGCGCGTCGTGCATCGGGACAATAGCAATGAATATTTCGTAAACGGTAGTCCGGTGCGATTGAAGGATATCGTAGAGCTTCTTGCTCATGCTCATATCGGTGCTTCCGGACATCATATAATTTCACAAGGTGAAGCCGATAGAATATTGAATGCCAATATCCGAGAGAGACGAGAGATGATAGAGGATGCACTTGGCTTGAAAATCTATCAATATAAGAAAACAGAAAGCCAGAGGAAGTTGGAGAAGACAGAAGAAAATATGAAGTCAGTGGAGTCTCTCCGACGCGAGATCGCTCCGCATCTCAAATTTCTGAAGAAGCAGGTGGAAAAAGTGGAGAAGGTCCAGCAGCTGCGCGAAGAGCTCAGGGCTTTCTACAAAGAGTATTTCAAAAGAGAGGAGGTTCATATAAAGTCAGAGAGGGCGGATATAGAGGCGGTTAAAAATCCTCTGATGAAAGAATTGGAGGAGCTGGATAAAGAGATTGCTGAAGCTCGAAAAATACTTGAAAGTTCTAAGAATCGCGATGCCAAAAGTGATGAGCTTATCTCCATAGAATCCGTTCTGCACAGGGTACGGCTGGAAAAAGATGCTATTATGCGCGACTTGGGAAAAATAGAGGGAGAAATGGGCGCCGCTCATAGGACCCTGTACAAAGAAAAGGAAAAACAGGCTCGCGAGGAATCAAAAACCGTGTATCTCAAGGATGTGGAGGATGTGGTAAGCAAGGCCAGCCTGCTGGAAAGCATTTCTGAAATAAAAAATCTTCTCCTGAGCTTTATTTCACTTCACAAGAGAAGAGAAGATTCCATAAATGCCGAAGAAACGGAAAAAGAACTGGAGAGCCTGCGCGTCAAGAAGGCTAGGCTGGAGGATTCTCTCAAGAAAATAGACGAGCACGAGAGAGAAAAGACTCTTGATTACAACAGCCTGCGCCAGAAAATAGAAAAGGAGAAGGATTCAAACAGGGATGCCGAGAAAAACGTCTTTAAGATCATTGCCAGGCAGAATGAGCTTCGCGGAGCTCTGGGCGGGGTAAAAAGCCGGGAAGATAAGGTTATATTGGAAGAGGAGGCATTCAAAAGAGAGCTACAGGAGGGCTATGTCCTTGTCGGCAGAGAGTGCATGGACTATAAGGATTTGGCTGTTTCGGATGAGCCTCGATTCGAACAATATGACAGGTTCAAGTCAATTGAGAAGATAAAGATACGCATAGAGGATTCCGGCACAGGCAGTGGCATGGAGATCATAAAGGAGCATAAGGAAGTGGAAGAAAGAGATGATTTTCTTGCTCGAGAATTAACTGACTTGGAGACTTCCAGGCAGTCCCTGAATAATCTAATGGCGGAATTGGACGCGCGAATTGATGTGGAATTCAAGGAAGGAATTTTGAAAATAAATTCCCAGTTTCAAGAATTTTTCTCATTGATGTTCGGGGGTGGAAGTGCTTCTCTTAATGTGATCAGAGAAAAGAAGAGAAAGAAGAAGTCGGATACGGATCTGTCGGCTGTTCTGTCGGAAGATGAAGGTGAAGTTTTTGAAGAAGAGGAAGGTGAAGAGGGAATAGAAATAAACGTGAATTTGCCGCGCAAGAAAGTGAAAGGCCTGATGATGCTTTCCGGCGGTGAAAGGGCTCTGACTTCCATTGCTCTGCTTTTTGCAGTTTCCCAAGTCAATCCTCCGCCATTTATTATTCTTGATGAGACAGATGCCGCTCTGGATGAAGCCAATTCTAGAAAATATGGGGATATGATTGCCAATCTTTCAAAATATTCCCAGCTTATTTTAATTACTCACAATAGGGAAACAATGTCACGTGCAGGAGTGCTCTATGGAGTTACCATGGGATCTGATGGAGCTTCAAAGCTTCTTTCTATACAGTTTGAGGAAGCGGTAAGGGTGGCGAAATAGCTAGACTGGTAGAAAGTCTAGCGTTTTTCTGTCCAAGTCAGCGCCTGCAACTTTGAATTTTATTTTATCGCCTAGGGTAAATCTCTGTTTGTTTTTCTGTCCGGCAATCGAGTAAGTTTTCTTATCAAACTGATAGAAGTCATTTCCCAGGTCGCGGATCTTGATCATGCCCTCTGACTTGGTCTCAAGTTCTTCCACATAGATGCCCCATTCCGTAACTCCTGAAATAGTGCCCATGAAAATTTGACCGATCTTGTCCGACATGTATTCTACCTGCTTGAGTTTCTTGGAAGCGCGCTCTGCGTCGGCGGCGTCGATTTCTCTGGCTGTAGACTGTTCAGCAATTTTCTGGAATTGAACAATCTCTCGATCACCGAAAGGTATTCCATTGATATGTTTATGGAGAATGCGATGGACTAGCAAGTCAGGATATCTGCGGATAGGGGAAGTGAAGTGAGTGTAGAATTCGAAGGCCAGACCAAAGTGACCGATGTTTTTCGTGGAGTACACAGCCTTCTGCATGGATCTGATGACCGCGGTGCTGATGAGAGCCTGGTGTGGAGTTCCCTCAACCTGCTTGAGAAGGCTCTTGAGTGCGTGAGCGGTGACTTTGCCGTCTTTAAGCGGCAGTGAGTATCCTAGAGCTTTTACAAATGTTGAAAGGTCCTCCATTCGCTCACTATCTGGAATGTCATGGATACGGTATATTGAACCAGTATCTTTCTTACCTTTTCCTTTTATTGCATCGTAAATATACTTGGCAACTTCACGATTAGCTAGGAGCATATATTCCTCAACAAGTTTGTGTGTGTCCAACCTTTCTTTTTTGTAGACTCCGATGGGCTTTCCGTTTTCGTCTAGCTTGAACTTTATTTCTTCTTGTTCAAATTCAATAGCGCCCTTACTGAATTTTTGTTTTTGAAGAATTTTGGCAATCTTGTTGAGCGTGTCCAGTTCCTTGAAATAGTCACCTTTTTTTGTATCGAGAGTCTCCTGAGCCGTCTCGTATGTAAAACGATGATTGGAATTCATGACTGTTCTGCCGAACCACCTTTCTAATACTTCGCCTCCATTATCCATGACAAATATAGCAGAGAAGGATAATTTGTCTTCGTGGGGATTCAAAGAACAAACATCGTTCGAGAGAACTTCTGGAAGCATAGGAATTGTGCGGTCTACAAGGTAAATAGAACAGCCTCTTTTGACCGCTTCATCATCCAGAGCTGTGCCTTCGCGGACATAGTGGGAAACGTCGGCGATATGGACTCCGATTTCGTATTTACCATCACCCAGATCTTTGAAAGAGATGGCATCATCGAAATCTTTTGCGTCAAATGGGTCGATCGTCAGCGTCAGCGTGTCGCGCATATCGCGCCTCCTCGCTACTTCTTCCGCTGTGATTATTTTTTCATTCCTCTCTATTTCCTCGGCCTCTTCCTCTACATTGCGCGGGAATCTGGTATCAAACCCTTTTTCCAGGACAATGGCTTCCATTTCGGCATTGTTGTTTCCTTTTTTTCCGATGACTCTGAGGATTTTTCCTTCAGGATTTTTCAATGGATCAATCCAATCACCTAGTTCTACTTGGACTTTATCGCCGCTTGAGACTTTGCCGGCCTCTGAAGCAGGGAGCATGATGTCTGCATACATTTTTTTATCATCCGGAATGACGCCGGTTTTGCCGCCCCTTACTTCTACCGTTCCCACGAAAGTCTTACGTGCTCTTTCTACTACCCTGGTAACTTCTCCGAACTTTTCTCCCTGCTTATCCAATAGCAAAGCGACTTCGACTGTATCACCATTAAGCGCGAAATTCAGCCTGTCTGATTCGATTACTATATCATTTTCTTCATCCAGGGGATCTGCTACAAAACCTATGGCTTTCCTTATGGTAGTAATGGTTCCCGTGACCTTTCTATCCTTCATATTGCAGATACTATACCCTATATTGCCTTTTTTTGACAGGTCTGGTAGTATGATGCCCACATGTTAATGATACGACTTCAGAGAGTAGGAAGGAAACACGAGCCGACATTCCGGCTTGTTTTGACTGATTCCAAGAACGGTCCAAAGAGCGGGAAGTATATCGAGGTTCTCGGTTCATATGATCCAAGGAAGGACAACAAGGTGGAGCAATTCAAGATCGAAAAGATAAAATACTGGATAAGCAAGGGCGCTCAGCTTTCCGGAACTGTTCATAATTTTCTAGTTACAAGAAAGGTTATTGAGGGAAAAAAGATAAATGTTCTGCCAAAGAAAAGACCTATTGTTAAGGAAGCTGTTGCGGCATAGTTGTACACATCTGTTTTTGACCGGTTTTTCCATAGAAGTTATACTTATACCGTATCGCTGTTAGATTATCCGAGATTAACCGACTTAATGAATTAATAAAATGCAAACTGACCAGCAATTTTTGGAATACGTAGTGAAGTCTCTTGTTGATAACCCCGAAGAAGTGAAGATTACCAGAACGGTGGATGAAATGGGCGTGCTGATGACTCTTGAAGTCGGCGCTGCCGACATGGGAAAGGTCATCGGCCGATCCGGAAATACTGCGAAGGCTATCCGAACTCTTCTGCGAGTGGTGGGGATGAAGAATAATTCACGTGTGAATCTCAAGATCAATGAGCCGGAGGGCGGAATGAGGCCTGCAGAGAAGGCTTCGAAAACTGTGGATGAGGCAATGGCGGATCTCAAGATTTAGTTAAGAAAATTTTATAAAAATGGGCATCGCCACTCCTCACCAGGGTGGCGAGTCCTTTTTCTGAGCACTATAGTTGACTGTAGTGCCTGAAAAAAGGAAAACCCACCGGACGAACAGTGGATTCTGTACACTTTTATATTTCCGTGTTATTATCTCACCCATGACCTACCACATCATCACCCTTTTTCCAGCAGCTTTTGATTCATACCTAAATGAGTCAATTTTAAAGCGCGCCATTGATGACAAGAAGATAAAAGTAAAATTCTACAATCCACGCGACTTCACCAAAGGTACTAGCTACGCTGACAGAAGGGTAGACGACAAACCATATGGAGGAGGGCCTGGAATGGTGATAGAGGCACTGCCTGTCATAAAGGCGATTGCCAAAGCTAAGGGTAATAAGAATGCCAAAATAATCTGGTTTACTCCGTCCGG
>JAUYLM010000057.1 GCA_030698965.1 bacterium | reverse complement strand
GATGCCAAGCTCGTATCTTCATCGAAGGCTTCCAGATATTTACGGGGAAGATGGCTGGAGGCAGGACATATGGCACCAATGGATGAAGCTGATGCGATGTCCAGATTCCTACGCTACTCCCAATCACGGCGACTGACTCCGATACAGTGAGAGTCATCAGCCAAAACAACGCTGCCTTCAGGGTGGCGTTGGTTTTTTATATACGGAATTAAGGATTCAACCGCTTCACATCCCTAGGAAGATATGTAGCCTCGCGCACATTCGGCAGATCAAGAATCTTCATTATGAATCTCGCTGGACCTAGACCCGCACCTCCATGAGGGGGACATCCCCATTTGAAGAAATTCAAGTAATCACGCAATGATTCCACATTCATTCCCTTCTCTACTGCCTGCTTTTCCAGAATTTCTGGGCGATGTTCTCTCTGCGCAAGTGTTGTGACTTCTATTCCGCGGTAAATAAGATCGGCTCTTCGTGATCTGTCATTATCCTCTGGGTGGCGCATATGGTAGAAAACACTTTTTGATTTGTGATAGTCAGTAATAAAGACAAACTCGTGTTTTTTCACCTCCCTTACATATTCGAATATTCCTTTTTCTTCTTCAGGAGAAAGGTCATGCTCTTCGCCAGAAGAAATTCCTCTTTCTGCCAATATTTTTTTAGCTTCCACAATCGGAATCCGTGGAAATGGTTTTGACGGAATTTCTATATTTAGTTCAGGAAAAGATTTTTTCAGTGATGTGAATCCACTGATTATCATATCTTCCTCCGCATCCATTAGATCATGATGGGAGTTGATATATGCCATTTCAAAGTCCCACCCTGTAAACTCCGTAACATGACGGGTCGTAAAGGAAAGTTCTGCTCGAAAAACCGGGGCAACCATGAAGACCTTTTCAAAACCACTGGCTATTCCCATCTGTTTGTAGAATTGAGGAGACTGTGCAAGGTACGCCTTTTTATCAAAGTAATTTACTTCAAAAACTTCTGCTCCAGTCTCTGACGGAGTGCTCATGAATGACGGTGGATAGAGCTGAATAAAATTATTGGCTAGCCAATATTCTCTGAACCCCTTTTCAAATTCCGTCCAAACCTTGAATATTTTGGATTTCTCCGGCTTTCGCAGATCAATCCATCTATAATCAAGGCGAATCGGTGCCTCTGTCTCCTCTCCTGTCTTTACGACTACAGGAATCGGCAATTCTGGATCGGCGACTGAAAGCACTTCTATCCTTTCTGCTGATATTTCGAAACCTCCTGGAGCATTGACTTCCGCCTTGATCAAGCCATATATTTTTACAACTGATTCGTGTGAGAGTCCTTTGGCAATTCCAAAAACAGGATTATCTTTCATGATCACCACCTGAACGGTTCCTGTTATATCACGAAGGATGAGGAAAATAATCTTACTTTGTACTCGCAGTATATGCACAAAACCAAATAGGGCGACATTTTTCCCAGTCTTTTGCTCCAAATCCTTTATATATGTTCTTTCCATAGTGTCCATATACTAGCACAACTATGGCTACCTATACAGCAGCGAGCTTTTCCAGTTTATTTACCCTCTTTTCCAATTTTTTATGTTGATCTTGTCTTACATATTCCAAAACATGCGTATCTATACGATTATGAACTCCTCGAATCTGACCTTGAACACCTTTTAGAGTTTCATCTATCATATCGAATCTTCTGTATTTAACATAGTTTTTGTGTATTAGATTTATAATACCACAATCACACGCACGTTAGATCATGATTCGACAATTATACATTATTTAGGACAAAAATACCTTTTCCAGAATACCAGTTTTTATCGAGAGCTTTCACACCGCCATAGTGGACATGGATGTCGTCTAATTTCAGGAGGGTTTCAGAAATCATGTTTATATATTAGCATGTTTCATTGTATAATAAATCCCAGAAAGGCAGGTGATACAAAATGGAAAAAATAGTCCAAGACATAATGTCAGGAGAAAGAGTCAGCATTGTGGCTGAAAGCAAAAATGACGCGGAGATCGATAGGTTCATTCGAAGTCTGCGAAAAATGCAGCCAGAAGTCAATGTGAACTGCAACATCATCATCCTAAAAAATAATGTATGCAGAATAACAGCCGACCTATGGTTGCAGACCAAGGAAGACTGGATCGAATCGGCGCTCTTGGAAACCTTTAAAGAAACCAGGCTGGAAATTCATCGGGTACAATCATGAACAGCAGAAACTTTTTCCACCTCACCACGCCCACGAGGATTTATTTTCTCAAAGGCGTGGTTTGTTATTGCACAGATACCGCTACTCCCCCAAATACGCCTATACCACAAAAGCAAATATACAGAAAATTGCAATATCCCCAGCTTACCCACTGTTTCCCCAATTTTTCACGATTATACACACTGAACCATTCCTCTGCCGTATGCTAGAATAAAAACACAACAACATGACCCCCACCTCACCATATTTTAAGACCAAGGATCTCCGCATTCCGCCGCAGAGCCTGGAAGCGGAAAAAGCTCTTCTTGGCTCTATCATGATCCGTCCGGAGGTCATGCATGAAGTTGTGGATATCATCAACGAAAGGTCTTTCTATTCCGACCGCCACCGTCTCATCTGGACGATAATCATGGAACTTCATGGAAAAGGCATTCCCATTGACCTCCTTTCCCTATCCGCGCGCCTCAAGGAAAAAGAAATTTTGGAGCAGACCGGAGGCATGAGCTATCTGACTGAGCTCGTGCAGGGAGTGCCATCCTCCACAAATGCCAAATACTACGCGGAGATAGTCCACAAAAAAAATATTATGAGGGACCTCATAAACGCCTCAGAATACGTCGGCGAGTTGGGCTTCGATGAAGCCGGGGATCTTGATGAACTGCTAGATAAGGCGGAAAAGAAAATATTCGAGGTCACAAACTTCACAGGAACTCATAAGTTCGTCGCCTTGAGAGATACCCTAGGAGAAGCTTGGGAGAGAATAGACAAGCTACATAATAGTAAGGATGAATTGCGCGGAGTGCCTTCCGGCTTCCAGACATTAGATAATAAGCTGTCTGGATTTCAGAAGTCTGATCTTATTATTCTTGCCGCGCGGCCTTCCATGGGAAAAACTGCTCTAGCACTAGACATAGCCCGCAAGGCTGCCATCGACCACAATGTCCCCGTGGGTATCTTTTCTCTTGAAATGAGCTCTCAGCAGTTGGTAGACCGTATGCTTTCAGCTGAATCTCAGGTGGACGCCTGGAAAATACGCACAGGGCATAACCTGTCTATCGAACATGACTTCAAATCCATTCGTGATGCCATGGACCGGCTTTCCAATGCCCCGATCTACATCGACGACCAGCCTGCAAACAATATTTTAAAAATGCGCGCCGTAGCCAGAAGGTTAAAGAGCGAAAAAGGTCTGGGTCTGATAATAGTAGACTACCTTCAGCTCATGGTACCGACGCAAGCCCGCCATGCGGACAATATGGTCCAACAGGTGACTGAGATTTCCAGATCTCTCAAACAACTTGCACGGGAATTGGAAGTTCCAGTGATTGCCCTATCACAACTTAACCGTGCTGTTGAGTCAAGGGGAGGCCAGCCACGTCTTTCCGATCTTCGAGATTCCGGATCTATTGAGCAGGACGCCGATGTCGTTATGTTCATTCATCGCGAAGATAAGTATGATAAAGATTCTGCTAGACCAAA
This sequence comes from bacterium, assembly GCA_030698965.1. Taxonomy (GTDB): domain Bacteria; phylum Patescibacteriota; class Minisyncoccia; order Phycocordibacterales; family PALSA-1337; genus CAIOGI01. The sequence goes on along the minus strand of JAUYLM010000057.1, from coordinate 4,813 downwards.
TATTGCAAAGATTTTGATTGAAAAGCACAGGAATGGTCCGACTGGAATGGTTGAGCTTTACTTCGACGATAAAAAAACAACGTTCATGAGTATTGATAAGAGTGACTTTGGAGAGTTTGACGCCGGAAAGAGCGATGGTTTCTAGCTATTTTCCGTGAATGATTTTTGAATAATTATCTTTATAATCTCTAAGAATTTCATTGAACTTTTCTACCGAAAAATCTCCCCAATGATAATCTGTAAAATATAACTGGGAATTTCGGCTTTGGTATGGCAAAAATCCGCTTAACCGAGATGGTCCTGTCCTAATGATCGCATCTAGATCAGGGAGGCCGCTTGATCTAATAGGCGTCGTTTCAAAATCCCATGAAGGAGAGTAATTTAAAAGAAATATAATTTTTAGCTTTTTATGCTCACCTTCATTTTTCAGTTTTTCATTAAGATTAAAAAGGTTCTTAATGTCTGCGGGAGAATCGTCTCCAAATAAGATCAGTTCTATGCCGGGCAACTTATTGAATACTTCTATTCCCTTCCTAATGCCATTCGAAATCGCGGTAATCTCTTCTTTTTTCCTTTCTTGATAATTTTCTTTGGATAAAACATAAAAGACTAGAGTGTTCACCTCACTTTGTGACAAGGAACTCTTCACTAAATCAAGCGCAATATCCGCTCCTTTTGAATATGATTCTTCAAAAGAGATATTCTTTAACTGTGCCCATTTGCGATTGCCATCAGGGATGATTCCTATATTCATAAAAATAATGATATCTCAATTCTTTATACTTTGCCATTTTTCATTTATACTTACCAAATGGATTCATTAAACAAACTAATTGAATACTTCCGTGAATTTCCTGGAATTGGCCCTAGACAAGCTAGACGCTTCGTATACTTCCTTCTTACAAGGAACTCGTCCTATCTAGAAGATATGGCTAAGCTTATTTTGGATATTAAAAAAAACATTCGTATATGCTCTTCTTGTTTTCGTTTTTATCCTGAGGAAAAATCATCTTTATGTTCAGTCTGCTTGAGTCCAAATCGCGACACTAGCCAGCTCATGATAGTCTCTCGCGATGTAGACTTTGAATCAATAGAAAAAAGCCATGTCTATAATGGATTGTATTTTATACTAGGCGGAACTATTCCAATTTTGGAAAAAGAACCTGAAAAGAAAGTGAGGCTGAAGGAATTGAAAGATAAAATTAGCAAAGGAAATTTCAAGGAAATTATTCTTTCTTTGAATATTACTGCAGATGGAGAAAATACAGCGGAATATATCCGGCAATTTATTACATCAAATTTTCCTGATTCTGGAATTAAGATATCAGTCCTAGGCAGAGGACTTTCTACGGGAAGCGAGTTGGAGTATGTGGATAAAGACACAATAAAGAGTGCCTTGGAGAATAGGAGTTAAACTAAATTCTTTATAAAAAATTCAATGGATGACTGGATAGTCTTAGGTGCTATATAGTGCCCATCATCAGGAAAAACAGTTATAGGTGCAGATATTTTTTCAGCCATCTCTATGGTCTTAGTGGCATCAGTTCTATCGTCTTTTGCTCCAGCAAAGAAAATTATTGGGATCTTTGGAATCTGGTCTGCCCAATAAATTGGCGATCTCTTTATTTGCTCTTGAAACGAACCTCCATAAGTATCAATCTGATGCTCTTTCCAGCCAGGTCTCCACTTTGCCATATGAACTTCGTCTACGATCGGACACACCACAACTGCCGCCTTGACCCAGGGCACACGAACCATAACTTGGAATGTCATCATACCCCCCCTTGACGCACCCCACATTCCGATCCGTGCAGTATCAGCAAATGGAATTCTCGATATTACTTCATAAATATTAATAACATCAAAGACATCATCTCCACCCATACGATCAATCCCCTCACCTCCGTTACATCCCCTATACTGAGAAAAAACAGTAATAAATCCTGCCTGTACAAATGGATTGTAATTTTTTATGCTCTGTTCTGTGACAATCCCATGCTCACCGGTTCCACCGCGGTTAATAAAAATCACCGGCATTTTATCCTTAATCTCTTGAGGAAACATAATAAAACCCCTGACCTTTATCTTGTCAGATTTATAAAAAAACGAGTAAGAAGGATAGATATTATCTATCTCCTTAACATCACTTACTCTGGTATTTGTAATTACTTCTTTCATAATATTAGTGAGAGGCTTGATTTCTCAAGCCTCTGTTTTTGATATTTAACTCTACTCTGTAACCTATCTTACCGCTCCTAGAGCAGGTTCGATGATCTGGCTCTGCAAGCCGTCGACCCAACCACAATCAGTGCTGCACTCGAGCGCTGCCGCCCCTAAAGCCTTGAAGTTCTCGCCGAATTCCGTCTCGGCAATAAGATTTGTTTGCTCAAATGCAGCATCCCGCTCGTCAGCATCCCCATTCATACCAAAGTATGGATAGTGATGTATGAATTTCCCAAAAATGCGGTGGCAGTCTTCCGCATACGCCATCGTATCGAGAATGTGGCAATGCCACACTGTATCAATCGTCTCGTTGGGGACGATTTTTTGATTCGGGTATTTTGCTATCAGTTTTAGGAATCGCTTATACCACTCGATTCCTTTTCGTGCACATTCTGGCTTCATCCCTTCACCATGTGGTTTAGGTGACTGAAGCTTCCTTTCGACGTTCCTTAGACTAAGGTCGTCGATTGCTTGCAGTGATGCCGCCAGACAAGCTGATGCCTGGCGGTTTCCGTAATCCTTCATAGATAAACCTCTTATGATTTGAACAAGCAGACGATTCAATGAGAACTCACGTGTTGTACTCAAGGATCTGCCCATGTAAAGAATACTAGATGTACTAGACTTGTCAACGACTTATCCCCAGTTTTTCTCTTACTTCACCCCGTCAATCTTCACCTGAAAATACGGCTGTTTATGCCCGTTCTTTTTGAAATACCGGCTCTTCTGCTTGTATTTGATAACCGTAACCTTAGGCAATCGCCCTATCTTAGTGATAGTTCCGGTAACCTTTGCCTCATTTATAAAAGGAGTTCCGATGGTAGTGTCTTTGCCATTATCAACAAGCAGGACCTTATCAAAAACGACCTTGTCGCCTTCTTTATGGTCTCCGGGAATCTTTTCGATCTTAATAAGCTGGCCGCTAGCCACCTTGTACTGCTTCCCGCCTGTTTGTATGACTGCAAATTCCATAGTAGATAGATATTACACTATCTCTTCCGGCTGGTCAATAAGAACCGTTTCCAAGCCGGGAGCCTGCCCTGTAATCCTCAAAACATCCTTGTCTACCTTCTTGAGCTCCTTTCCTGAATTATTGTAGTGATTTACGACAGTTCCCAGCGAAGCGCCCAGTCTTCCATGATAATCTTCATACTTTTTAAGATGATTCCCCAATTCTTCCACTCTTTTTATGATATCCTTGGCCGTTTCTTCTATCTGCAGCGCTTTCAGCCCCTGCAAAACAGTCTGGAGATATGCCAAGAAAGACGTTGGCGAGACAATAATAACTTTATACTTGCTAGCAGCCCTCTGTATTAGATTGTCAGTTTCCTCAGTCACAGCCCCAATCTTATTAACAAGAAGATCATAGTAAATAGCTTCATGAGGAATAAACATAAAGGCAAAGTCCATAGTGCCTTCTGACGGACGCACATATTTCGCCGTTTCCTGGATGCGGAGCTTGAGATCATTGACGAAGAGCTTTTCCAGCTTTTCCTTTTCCCCAGGATTCCTCTCCTCCGTTATTTTATTGTAATTCTCCAAAGAAAATTTTGAGTCAATTGGGATTATTTTTTCCTTTACGAAAACCGCCGCGTCCACTATTTCCCCATTCTGGAAAGTATACTGCATCTGGTACTGCCCGGGAGCCAGGACATTTTTCAACAGCGTTTCCAGATAATATTCACCCAGTATCCCCCTCTGCTTTGGATTCTTCAGAATATCCTGAAGATTCTGCAGCTGATCGGCAAAAGAGACCACCTGTTTATTGGTTTCATCCAGCTTGGTCAATCCTGTCGTAACTTCTCGTATGAGCTTGGCAGACTCGGAGAGCTGGGCATGCATGGATTCACGAACATCCTTGGCATTAAGACCTATTTTTTCATCAACAGTTCTGTGTATGTCATTCAACTGGCTCAAGACCAGCTTTATGCCGACGGCTCCGATAACGATTATGGTGACTATAATGATAAGAATTTCCATGTATGATAGTATATCAGCATGCACGAAACAATCAAAAATCAAATAAAAGAAGCGATGAGGAGCAAGGATACGCTCCGTTTGGAAGTTCTCCGCGGACTCCAGGCACTCTTTTCAAATGAGCTCCTGGCAAAGAAGAGCAATGAACCGGTTCTCAAAGATGAGGATGTGATTGCCATCATAAAACGGTCTGTGAAGCAGAGGAAGGATTCGATAGAGCAGTTTGAAAAAGGAGGGCGAAGCGACCTCGCGGACAAAGAAAGGGCTGAGTTGAAAATCCTGGAAGAGTTCCTTCCTGCAAGCATGGGTCGTGATGAAATACGAAAAGTGGTTGAATCCAAGTTAGAATCAGAAGGACATCTGGACAAGACAAAAATGGGCCAATTCATGGGAACAATAATGAAAGAGCTGAAAGGCAAGGCTGACGGGTCTGATGTGAAAGCCGTAATTGACGAAGTCGTAAAAAAATAATTGCTACAAAGCTTCTTCCAATTCCACAAAGAAAGCGGAGCCCCTTCCTTCCCCATCAGACTCCGCCCATATTTTTCCATTGTGAGCCAGCACAATCTCCTTTGCCACGAATAGGCCGAGGCCGGTCCCATGTATATTTTGC